>CAYWAB010000014.1:0-27196 GCA_964456105.1 uncultured Christiangramia sp.
TTGTTTTAATTCGCTCATTGTGTTGTGTTTGTTAAAGCTGCAAAAGTAACCAATTAAGCTAAAAATGAGAAAGTGCTTACAATGAATTATAAATAAATTTTGTAACAATATTTTATAAGCTGCGTCCTATCTTTGGATCATTATAAAACAGCTGATTTTTTAAGCATGTTAATCTATCTTCGGGTATTAAAAGAGAGTTTTAATTTTGCGATTAATGCTCTTGTAAATAATAAGTTAAGAACATTCCTTTCCCTTCTTGGGGTAACCATCGGGATATTTTCTATTATCGCCGTGCTGGCTGCCGTTGATTCCCTGGAGAAGGAAGTTAAAGGAAGCATCAGCGCACTTGACAATAGTACCATTGTGGTAATGAGGATCACTTTTGGCCCTTCGGATATTCCGAGATGGAAACGGGAACAATTTCCCGATGTTACCTACGAAGAATATCAGTACCTTAAGAAAAGTCTTCCAAACCTGGAAGCTATTAGTTATACACTTGGGATTACTTCTGGAACAACCATACGGTATAATGATGTAACGGTCACCGGGGTAGGAGTTGGCGCTACCACTCATGAATATTATGATATCGAAGCCTTTGAATTAGAAGATGGACGATTCTATAATGAAGCTGAAGCTGTTAGCGGATCACAGGTGGTGGTTCTTGGTCATGAAATAGCTCAGAATCTTTTTCAGAATACAGATCCTATTGGCAAAGAGATCAGGATCTTTGGAAGGAGAGCCACGGTAATTGGAGTTCTGGAAAAACAAGGACAATCCATCATTGGGAATTCCCGGGACGGACAGGCATTTGTTCCGGCTAATTTTGCACGTAAGGTTTATGGGACGACCAAAGGGAATGTTTTCCCTCAGCTGATTATAAAACCAGAAGAAGGAGTGGACAATGAAGAATTCATAGCCATACTGGAACAACAGCTAAGGAATATAAGAGGTATCAAAACCGGCGATATAAATAACTTTTTTATTAACCAGCTTGAAGGCTTTTCGAACCTTATCGATAATATAACCGGCCAGCTGAACATCATAGGCTTAGTTATAAGTGGTTTTTCTCTTTTGGTGGGAGGATTTGGTATCGCTAATATTATGTTTGTTAGTGTCAAAGAGCGAACCAACCTTATTGGTATCCAGAAATCGCTGGGAGCGAAGAACAAATTCATTCTTTCTCAGTTTCTTTTTGAGGCGATTATTTTATCTGTTATTGGCGGACTCGTAGGACTGTTTTTTGTCTGGATTATATCCATAATAGCCTCACAGTTCACAGGAGATTTTGAGTTTGTTCTTTCACCTGTGAATATCTTGATAGGAACCGTGGTTTCTGCAGTGATCGGACTTATTTCGGGAATAATTCCTGCAATAACAGCTGCGAAGCTGGATCCGGTGGAGGCAATCCGTACAGGTATATAATTCTCTACTTCAGTCAGGTATATTTATCTAAAATTCCTTTTCTCATTTTAACATTCAATTTCTGAAAATAACTTCATGATTTTATAAATTTGGAAAATATCCAATAAAACGGAAATAATCCAAATGAAGAATAGAACTAAGTCAATATTACACCTCGATTTAGATACTTTTTTTGTTTCTGTAGAGCGTTTAAAAGACTCTCGGTTGCTCAAACGCCCTCTTATTGTTGGAGGGCTGGGAGACAGGGGTGTTGTGGCTGCCTGTAGTTATGAGACCAGGGGATATGGAGTGCATTCAGGTATGTCTATGAAGGTAGCGAGAAGATTGTGTCCTCACGCCGTTGTAATAAGAGGAGATGCTTCTACTTATACCTATCATTCCAATGTGGTTACCGATATTATCAAGAGTCAGGTGCCTGCTTTCGAGAAGGCAAGCGTAGATGAATTTTATGCAGATCTCACAGGAATGGATAGGTTCTTTGGGATAAAACAGTTTGCTCATGAGCTAAGGGAGACTATAATAAAAGAAAGCGGACTTCCTATTTCTTTCGGACTTTCCCGCAACAAGATTGTATCTAAGATCGCAACCGGAGAAGCTAAACCCAATGCCGAAAAATATATTGAAACCGGTACCGAAAAGAATTTCCTCGCGCCACTAGAAGTAAATAAGATCCCGATGATAGGCAATAAAACTTTTCAGACCTTACTTAATCTAGGCGTAAGAAAAGTAAAGACCATTCAGGAAATGCCGGTGGAGATGCTGGAAAGTGTACTTGGCAAAAATGGACGTGTGATCTGGAAACGTGCCAATGGTATAGATGATCCGCCAATTATACCTTTCCATGAAAGAAAATCCATCTCTACCGAGCGTACTTTTAATCGTGATACCATCGATATGGTAAGATTACATGCCACATTGGTCGCTATGGCTGAAAGCCTTGCATACCAGCTACGAAATGGCAATAAGCTTGCTTCTATAGTCACCGTAAAAATACGATACTCAGATTTTCAGACTCAGAGCAAACAGGCGAAAATTGCCTATACCAGCGCAGATCATATCCTCATTCCAAAAGTAGAAGAGCTCTTTAAAAAACTTTATACCAGGCGGCTGTTGATTCGACTTATAGGAGTTCGGTTCAGCGGACTCGTAGGCGGACATTACCAGATCAATTTATTCGATGATTCTGAAGAAATGTTAAGCTTGTATAATTCTCTGGATAAGATCAGAAGACGCTTTGGGGAGCATAGTGTGCGCCGTGCGGTAAGTATGGAAACAAAAACTATCGGGCGTATGAATAATCCTTTCAACGGTGAGCCGCCTATTGTATTAGCACATCGTAAACAATGATCTATCTGAATTGTCATAGCTGGTATTCCCTTCGTTACGGGACCTTTTCCCTGCAGCGGTTTTGTAAACTGGCTGAAAGGAACAAAGCAACAGCAGTGGCAGTGACAGATATCAATAATACCTCAGCCTGTCTTAGCTTTCTTCAGATGACTGCAGGTAGTAGTTTCAAACCTCTTATCGGGATAGATTTCAGGAATGGAGTAGATCAACAATATGTTGGGATAGCGAGGAGTAATAATGGTTTCCGGCAGCTGAATGAACATCTGTCGAGTCATATACATGTTGGAAAAAAGTTCGAAGGTAATGCGCCAGGTCTGTCTGAATGCTTCATTATTTATCCTTTCGGGAAGATAAATACGGGAAATAGAACAGAATTCGGTGATAATGAATTTATCGGGGTCTCGATGGGAGATCTCCGAAAACTAAAATTTTCAAGATATCAGGAGTATAAAGAAAAACTGGTGTTGCTACAAACCGTAAGTTTTGAGAATAAAAGAGATTATAATGCGCATCGTCTATTAAGAGCTATAGATAATAACGAGCTTTTAAGTAAGCTTCCAGAGGCAGAGCAGGGGTCATTTTCACATCGCTTTCTTCCTGAGGATCTTATCATACAAGAATTTGAAGATTTCCCTCATATTCTGGAGAATACCCATAACCTGATATCCTGTTGCGATGTAAAATTTAGTTTTGGCCGAGATCAAAACCGAAATCTTAAAGTATATGGAAATAGTGAAGCGGAAGATGTTAAGCGACTTCGTGAGCTATGTGATCAGAATTTATATAAACGTTATCCCGATGCAGGCCAGAATGTTAAAGAAAGGGTAGAGAAAGAACTGGCATCGATCATCAAACTGAAGTTCGTTTCTTATTTTCTCATCAATCATGATATTGTAAACTATGCACGGTATAAGAGGTACCCTTTTGTAGGCAGGGGTAGTGGAGCGAATTCTATAGTTGCTTATATCATCGGGATCACCAATGTAGATCCCATAGAACTGGATCTTTATTTTGAGCGTTTCATTAATGAAAGCCGTGCTTCGCCTCCCGATTTTGATATCGACTTTTCCTGGAAGGACAGGGAAGACATCACCCGGTATATTTTTGACACCTATGAAAATACAGCTCTTATGGGGACTTATGTCACCTTTAAAAGAAGGGCAGTTGCTAGGGAACTGGGTAAGGTGTTCGGCTTACCAAAGGAAAATATCGATAAGCTTTCGGAAGGATTCTTCAATTACCGGGACCTGGACCATCTTGAAAGATTAGTGCTGAGATATAGTAAGCTTATCGAAGGTTTTCCCAATTATTTGAGTGTACATTCTGGAGGTATATTAATTCTTAACGATGCTATTTATAATTACTGTGGAACTTTTTTACCTCCTAAGGGTTTTGAGACGGTTCAGATAGATATGAACATTAGCGAGAGTGTTGGCATCCATAAGTTTGATATTCTCGCCCAGCGTGGTTTACCCAAGATCACAGATACCATCGAGATCGTAAAACAGAATCAGCCTCATGCAAGGATAAAAGATATTGAGGATGTAAATGCTTTTAAGTATGATCCTAAGATCAACGATCTTTTAAAGAAGGGGGATTGTATGGGGGTCTTTTATGTAGAGTCTCCTGCCATGCGGGGTTTGCTCACTAAGCTAAAAACAGATAATTACATGAATCTGGTGGCAGCGAGTTCTGTGATAAGACCCGGCGTTTCAAGTGCCGGAATGAAGGAGGAGTTCATTAAGCGTCACCGGGATCCCGAGCGACGGAAACAGGCTCATCCCGTGATGGCCGCGATCATGTCTGAGACATATGGTGTAATGGTCTACCAGGAAGATGTGATGAAAGTGGCTCATGAGTTTGCCGGGCTTAATTTCGAAGATGCCGATGTCTTGCGACGGGGAATGAGTGGAAAGAAAGTTCCTAAGAAAGATCTTGAGAGAGTAGAGCATACCTTCAGGGATAACTGTAAGGAAAGAGGGTATTCTAATGAGCTTATTGAAGAGATATGGGAGCAGATATCTTCCTTTGCAGGTTATGCCTTTCCAAAAGGTCACTCCGCTTCCTATGCGGTGGAAAGTTACCAGAGTCTTTATCTCAAGCGTTATTTTCCTCTCGAGTTTATGGTAGCCGCCTTAAATAACGGAGGTGGCTTTTATAATGTGGAAACCTATATTCAAGAAATCAGGAGATGGGGAGGGAAAATTCATGCTCCCTGTATCAATAAGAGCGATCATCCTAATGTGGTCTATGGGAAAGATGTCTACCTCGGTTTGGGGTATGTTAAGGAGCTGGAGAACAAAGTGATCCGACAAATATTGGAAAACAGACAATTCTTCGGGGAGTTTAAAGATTTTGAGGACTTCTTAGATAGAATCTCCATTTCCATTGAACAGCTAACTATTTTACTTAAGATAAATGCTTTTCGTTTTACTGAGATGGATAAATATCATCTGCTCTGGAAGGCTCATTTCAAGATCAGTAAAAATAAAAAAGTGGTAGATCAACCTCTTTTGTTCAAACCAAAACATAGGAATTTTGATCTTCCTGAATTTGAAGTTTCCCGGCTTGTAGAAGCTTACGATCAGATCGAGCTTTTAGGGTTTCCATTGTGCAGCCAGTTCGACCTGCTCCAGGAACCAATGAAGCCTGCGGTAAAGGCAAAGGACCTGAAAAGATATATAGGAAAGGAGATCGAAATTTATGGAAATCTAATTACTACAAGAACTACAGGGACGGTAAATAATAAGATCATGCGTTTTGGTACTTTTTACGATCCTGATGGAGGAATATTTGATACCGTACAGTTCCCTGATACTTCAGAGAAATACGTGCTGCGGGGAAAAGGAGTTTATCTGTGCAGGGGTATCGTGGCTTCAAGCTTTGACTATATTTCTATAACGATCAAAAGCATAGTAAGACAACCTACGGCAGCAGATCCAAGACTGGCAGACAGTTCCTTTAAGGTCAAAATGATCAATTAATCCCAGTATTTCGGTCCTTTGTTAGATCTCAGTAAAGCTTAGAAATCAAAACTTTGAGTTAAAAAACCTATTTCAAGCAATGGATATTTACTTAAAATATTTTAAAAAGGGCTAAAGTCCGTTAAATGTCCAATATGGCACTAATTGGCTATTTATATTTATCTCAAATGATAAGAAAATGGGAAGTGAGATAGAAAAGGAATATTGGGGATCGGTAATACAGCTAATAGGATTTTTTACAATACTGTTCATTATTCTAATTATCCTGTAGTTTAAAGCTGATCGATGTAAAATAAAAAACCCTCAGATTTTCCGAGGGTTTTTCTATATTTTAAAATTCGATCTTATAGAATTTCTGAGACTTTTTGATTTACCCATTCGAGGAATAATTCGTCTTCGTGGGAAAACGGATCTTCAGTATGACTATCTATGTCTATCTGGCCTATGTTTTCTCCATTTACAAAAAGAGGAATAACGATTTCCGCTTTCACGTGGATACTACAGGCGATATAATTATTCTGAGCCTTTACATCTGGAACTACAAAATTCTTATTAGATTCTGCAACCTGTCCGCAAATTCCTTTTCCAAAAGGAATTATCTCATGATCTGTAGGTTCGCCGGCAAATGCCTTCAGTTTTAGTTCTCTCTTATCTCCGTTTTTGAAATAAAAACCTACCCAGTCGTAATAAGGAATCGAACTTTCAAGTAACTCGCAAACCTTAGTCAGCCTTTCATCTACAGATAAATCTTTATTCTGGAGTACTTCTTCTACTTTAGGTCTTAACTGCTGAAAATGCATATTAACAATATTTAGTGCAAAAGTATTTAATTTCTGGTGTAATGTGAGCCTTGTAATTCAATAAATTTGTTAAAAAGCGATCTTAATTTGCTCGATTTATTCCGTAAATACCGCCTGGTTCTGCGTTTCATTTTTGTATTTCTGGGTAGTTATTTTCTATTCTCCAGTCTGTATAACGGTTTCCTGATTTTATACGATACTGAAAATCCTGAGCCAGATCCATTAACCCAATTGGTGGCCTGGCAGAGCGGGGACCTTATGCAAAGCTTAGGTTACGATGTTGAGGTAGTAATGCACTACACTGGGCTGTCAATGAAACTGGTAGTGAATGATGTTTTTCTGGCTGGTATCGTGGAAGGATGTAATTCTGCAAGTATAATTATCCTTTTTGCTTCTTTCATACTTGCGTTCTTTGGAAAACCGCTAATTACCTTTTTCTATCTTTTTGCCGGTTCGGTGATCATTTATTCTATAAATATCTTGCGTATAGTGATCCTATCTATAGGGATTTATGAATATCCTCAATATTCGGGTTTTCTCCACTCCGTTTTTTTTCCTTTAGCGATTTATGGTACCGTTTTCATACTTTGGATAATCTGGGTTAGAATCTATTCGAAATGGAAAAAAGGATAAAAAGAAGGTATAGAAGCGTCCAGATTGGCATCCTTGTCCTATTGCTGGCCGCGGTACGATTATTCGAAGAATCTATATTCTATGACCCACTGATAGAATTCTTTAAGTCTGATTATCTCACAGGAGAAATTCCGGAATTTGAAACAGGACTTCTTATCCTGAATCTGGTGATCCGTTTTCTAATTAATACCAGTATTTCCCTTTTTATAATATATCTCGCATTCCGGGATAAACAGATCATGAAGTTTTCTGGACTTCTCTATTCAATATTATTTCTGATCGGCTTTCCGATCTTTTTATACCTATTATTGAATATAGAAAATGAACATTACCTCGCGCTTTTTTACGTAAGGCGATTTCTAATACATCCGTTATTTTTATTGATACTTCTTCCGGCATTTTACTATTACCGGCTGAAGGATTATAAATAAGATCAAATATCGATCTGATCCTTATGTTGCTCCAGCCATTGCTTGAAATTAAGAAGCTCGGGGTTAAGTTTACGGCTTAAGTTTATATCTCTTATTGTGCAAAAGTATTCTTCCTCTTCCACCTTGAACTGGAACATGTTCCCCAAATCATCTGCTCCAGGAAAATCGAAATTTCGGTATACTTCAGGATCAACGGCATTGTATTTGATCTTTTTATCCAATACCTCAGAAAATATTTCTGCCATTTCCTTACCGGTAAGATGTTCTCCGGAAATAGCAACGATTTTATTTTTGTAAGTATCGCCAGCTTTAAAAATTCCATAGGCACATTTTCCAATATCTTCGGCAGCGATACCCGGTAATTTTGCCTTAGCGATAGGAAGAGTAATGGCAAGCTCACCGTCATCTCCTTTCTGTGGTCCCATGCCAAAGTGGATGAAATTATCCCAATAGAATGAAGTTAAAAGAAGTGTGTATGGCACCCCACTATCAGCAAAGTATTGGTCGGCTTCCCCTTTCGCATCAAAATGGGGAACTTTATATTTTTCCATAAGTGTAGGCAGACGGTCATCATCCAGCGGGATCCATTTTCTTGTATCTTCCAGCGTAGACCACATAACATGGCTAATCCCAGCCTCTTTTGCAGCTTCTGCCATGTTTTTTGCCTGTTCCATTTCCTTTTCGGGTGAAAAGTGCTCCCAGAAATTTGTCATGCAATAGGCACCATAGGCTCCTTTAAAGGCCTGTATCACACTTTCCTTATTATTGATATCTGCTTCAACGACCTCAGCTCCTTTTTCTTTTAATTCTTTAGCTTCATCTGAAGATGGATTCCTGGTTAGTGCTCTTACTTTGAAGTCTCCTTCAGGATCATTTAATATTGCTCTTACAAGTCCGCCACCCTGTGATCCGGTAGCTCCAACCACTGCTATTATCTTTTTAGATTTCATTGGTTAATTATTTTTAAGTTTTTGGTTTTCATAAAATTACGGATATAAAATTGAAAATTCATAAATACTTTAAAGGCAGTTTTGGTACGATCTCGTTTGCGGAGAATGAAGGATAAATCCCTTAAAAATCTTTCCAAGAAAATATTCCGGATGAGATGGTTTTTGTTCAGTTTTTTAATGAAATGTTTTGATATTGAAAAAAAACGTATTTTTGTAGCGGATGAAAAAAGTTTTGAGACATATTGGCTCCCTTTTAATGGCCTTCATGGTTTTGTTTTCAACATTCTCTTTTACAGTTGATAAGCATTTCTGTGGTAGTCACCTTGTGGATAAAGCCATATTCTCTAAGGCGGAAACCTGCGGTATGCAGATGAATTCCAGTATGGAAGATCATTGTTGTACCAATAAGAAGGTTACTGTAGAAGGTCAGGATGAACTAAAAGTTTCATTCGATTCCTTCGATTTTCATACACAGGTATTTATAGCGGCCTACACATACACTTACTTTGAATTGTTTGAAAGCTTACCTAAGCAAACAGTTCCATTTAAAAATTATTCTCCTCCCTTACTGGTCACAGATATACAGCTGGAAGACCAGGTATTCCTTATTTGATGATTTTGAGTAAATCCGTTAATGATGAGCTATCATCTTAATGGATAAGTTATGCCTTTTTACCAGGCATCTTTATTTGATCCTTTTTTTCAGGATTAATTTCAAAATCATTAAAATATGTTCAATAGAATAATAAAATATTTTCTTTATAACCGGCTAGTTTCTGTTTTGCTGGTAATCGCACTGGTAGGATGGGGTCTCTCCACTGCTCCTTTTAACTGGGATACTGGTTTTCTCCCCCAAGATCCTGTTCCGGTAGATGCGATTCCCGATATCGGGGAAAATCAGCAGATCGTTTTTACCGACTGGTCCGGCCGTTCTCCACAAGATGTGGAAGATCAGATCACCTATCCTTTGACCAGTAGTTTACTTGGAATCCCTGGGGTTAAATCCATCCGTAGTACCTCAATGTTCGGTTTCTCCAGTATCTACATCATTTTTGAAGAAGATGTAGAGTTTTACTGGTCCAGATCCCGAGTATTGGAAAAGTTGAATTCACTACCTGCCGGACTATTGCCTGAAGAGGTGCAGCCTGCCCTGGGACCAGACGCTACGGCTTTGGGACAGGTGTTCTGGTATACTCTGGAAGGGCGTGACAGTGAAGGTAATGTTACCGGAGGTTGGGATTTACATGAACTTAGAAGAATTCAGGACTATTATGTGAAACCCGGGCTTAGTGCAACACAGGGTGTTTCGGAAGTAGCATCTGTTGGGGGCTATGTTCAGGAATACCAGATAGATGTTGATCCAGATGCATTAAAAGCTTTTGGAATTGGTATCGACCAGGTCATGATGGCTGTCAAGAATTCTAATCGTGATGCTGGTGCAAAGACCATGGAAGTTAACAAAGTGGAATATCTGGTTCGAGGACTTGGTTATATCGAGTCCATTGAAGATATAGAGAATACGGTCGTTGTCCAGAATAATAATACCCCTGTCTTAATTAAGGATCTTGGTCGTGTTCATCTAGGTCCCGCCGAGAGAAGAGGGATTCTTGATAAGGGCGGTGCTGAAGTCGCAGGTGGCGTTGTAGTTGCCCGTTATGGTTCTAATCCGCTTCAGGTGATCCAGAATACGAAAGATAAGATATCGGAAATCTCTCCCGGTTTACCAACCAAGATTTTAAGTGATGGTACCGAATCCAAACTGACCATTGTACCCTTCTACGATAGGACAGATTTAATCAATGAAACCATTGGTACTTTAGAAACTGCACTTTCCCATGAGATACTCATTAGTATTATCGTAATTATCGTGCTGGTTTTAAACCTTCGCGCTTCTGTTCTTATATCCAGTCTATTACCTATTGCAGTGCTTATGACCTTTATCACCATGCGCTACTTTGGAGTGGATGCTAACGTGGTCGCGTTATCAGGAATTGCCATTGCGATTGGAGTAATGGTGGATGTGGGAATCGTTTTTGTAGAGAATACCATACGCTGGCTCGAAATGCCTGAAAATAAAGATGCAAGGGGACGAAAATTACTAGAGGTGATTTATGAAGCTACTGTAGAGGTAGCACCAGCTGTAACTACTGCATTGCTAACAACTATCGTTAGTTTCCTTCCTGTATTTTTCATGGAAAATGCAGAAGGAAAATTATTCAGGCCATTAGCCTTTACTAAAACATTTGCTATAGGTGCAGCATTTCTTATTGGAGTATTTGTACTTCCAATGTTCTCATACTATGTGTTTAATATAAAGGTTAATAAAGAGCGCAGTAAGAAAATATGGAATAGTATTCTTCTGGTTTCAGGAATAGTTCTGACAATAATATTCAGTTTCTGGTTGCCATTGGCACTTACTTTAATCGGAGTTCTTAATCTATTGAAGGAAAAAAATCCTGAAATACTGGGTAAGTATTCTAACAGGATCGTCCTTGGTATCACACTGGCAGTGACCATTCTTTTTCTTGCAGAAGAATGGATGCCCCTCGGATTCCAGAAATCACTTTTAGCGAATTATATTTTCGTTATTCTACTTCTGGCGATCACCCTCATCCTTTTACTGGCAGTAGTTAAGTATTATGAACCTTTACTCAATTGGTGTTTAACCAATAAGGGTAAATTTTTGAGTATACCTTTAATTACCGTGTTTTTTGGTGCTATGATCTGGTTTGGATTTCCAAAGATTTTCGGTTTTTCCGCAGATGCTCTGGATCAAATTGGAGTAAATATTCGTAAAACTAAGATTTGGTCTGGGTTGACCCATACGTTCCCGGGTGTAGGTAAGGAATTCATGCCATCGCTTAACGAAGGTAGTTTTTTACTCATGCCAACTACAATGCCACATGCAGGGATAGAATATTCGAAAGAAACCGTGCAAAAACTGGATATGGCTGTTACGGCTATTCCTGAAGTTGAGATCTCTGTAGGTAAATTGGGAAGAATAGAAAGTGCTATAGACCCGGCTCCTGTATCCATGTTTGAAAATGTGATAAACTATAAGCCGGAGTATATTCTTTCCGGAAGTGGAAAACCTCAAAAGTTCAGGGTCGACAAGGAAGGAAGATTTATTTTAAAGTCAGGAGACACATTATCCAATCAGGAAGGAATTCAGCAGAATGTGTCCAAAGAAAATCTTATTGTTGATGAAAACGGAAATTATTATCGGAACTGGCGTGAACATATAAATAACCCAGATGATATCTGGGAAGAGATCGTCGCCCGTACTAATCTTCCGGGTGTTACTTCTGCTCCAAAACTTCAGCCTATTGAAACCCGCCTTGTTATGCTCCAAACTGGTATGCGTGCACCAATGGGTATTAAGGTGTATGGTCCTGATCTTAGGACCATCCAGGATTTTGGGATAAAACTGGAAGAATTGCTTAAAAGCGTTCCCTCGGTAAAATCTGAAGCTGTGTTTGCGGACCGGGTGGTAGGCAAGCCTTACCTTGAGATCGATATCGACAGAAATGCGATAGCTCGCTATGGCTTGAGCATCGAAAATGTCCAGCAAACTATCGAAACTGGTATTGGAGGGATGGAGATCACAACTACTGTTGAAGGAAGAGAACGATTCCCGGTAAGGGTTAGATATCCGAGGGAACTAAGGAGTGATCCTGAAGCGGTGAAGCGTATTCTTGTTCCAACTCCAGCAGGGGCACAGGTGCCTTTAGGAGAGTTGGCCAAAATTGAATATACACGTGGTCCTCAAATGATAAAAAGTGAAGATACATTTCTTACCGGATATGTGCTTTTTGACAAAAGAGATGGTTTCGCAGAAGTGAATGTCGTTAATGACGCCCAAAATTACATTCAGGAGAAGATCGATGAGGGAGAGTTGAAGGTTCCTGCCGGTGTCAGCTATAAGTTCTCAGGGAATTACGAGAACCAGGTTCGTGCAGTAAAAAGACTGTCGATTCTAATTCCAATCTGTCTTATCATCATTTTCCTGTTATTGTATTTTCAGTTTAAAACCATAATTGCCTCAACCATTCATTTTTCCGGTGTTTTTGTGGCCTTTGCAGGGGGATTCATTATGATCTGGCTATATGGACAGGGATGGTTCATGGATTTTGAAGTCTTTGGAACCAATATGCGAAACTTGTTCCAGATGCAGGAGATCAATTTAAGTGTTGCGGTTTGGGTAGGATTTATCGCCTTATTTGGTATTGCTACGGATGATGGGGTATTAATGGGTACTTATATCCATCAGGTTTTTGAAAGAAGGAATCCGCAAACCGTTCCAGATGTTCGCGATTCGGTTATGGAAGCTGGAAAGAAAAGAGTTCGTCCGGCAATGATGACCACAGCAGTTACTATAATCGCATTATTCCCTGTGCTTACTTCTACAGGAAAGGGATCAGATATCATGGTTCCTATGGCCATCCCTATTGTGGGTGGAATGGTTATACAAATCATGACCATTTTTGTAGTTCCGGTACTTCAGGCTTTCTGGAGAGAATCGGTAGTTAGGAAACAGGAAAAATTAAAAGCTTAGAGAGATGAAAACGTATTTAAAATATATAATGCTTTCCGTTTTCTTGATCGTTGGGGCAGTAGCCTCAGCTCAGGACCTTGAGGAGTATTTGCAGTTAGCAGCTGAGAATAATCCTGAGGTTAAAGCAGCATACAGCCGATTTGAAGCGGCCCTTCAGAAAGCTCCACAAGTATCGTCATTGCCAGATCCTACTTTAACTGTTAGCGCATTTGGAAGGATGGTAGAAACCAGATTAGGAGCACAGGAAGCCAGGTTCAGCCTTACTCAGATGTTTCCGTGGTTCGGCAAATTAGAGGCAGAGAAAAATACCGCAGAACTCATGGCAGAAGCTAAATTTCAGGAATTCCTGGCAAAAAGGGAAAGATTGTTCCTCAGGGTTAGGGAATCTTATGCCGAACTCTATGAGGTAAAAGAGGTCATCAGACTCAATGAAGATAATCTTGCCATTCTTGATTCTTACCGAAAGCTTGCATTAAACAAGTTCGAAGCCGGGAGTGCTCCTATGGTCAACGTAGTGAAAGTTGATATAAAAAGAGAGGAAGCCAATACCGAAATTGAGTTGATGAAGGAGGAACTTGAAACTTTAAAGAGACAATTTAACCTCTTATTAAACCGGTCTCAGGAAATGGATGTTATCATTGACGAAAAACTCGCAGATGTTTCATTACAACCAATGAGGGGAGACGGGATGGATTTTTCCGGACATCCTGAAATTGAGATGTTGGAAAAAGAAAAGGATGCTTACGAGAATGAAAAGCTGGTTGCCAAAAAAGCCGGGCTTCCTATGTTAGGTCTGGGGTTAGATTATTCGATCATTTCCAAGCGCACAGATGCCAATCCTATGGATAACGGTCAGGATGCGATCATGCCTATGTTTTCTTTAAGCCTGCCTATATTCAGAAAGAAATATAAGGCGGCTAGGGAAGAAGCCGAATTCATGGCCGAGGCTACCATGCATGAAAAAGATGCCATGATAAATCAGTTCAAATCGGAGATAGAAATGGCCAGGTATACTTTAAACAAATCGCAAAGGCTAATAGCTCTTTACGATAGACAGATAGAAGCTTCAGGACAGGCAAATAAATTGCTTATTTCAGGTTTTAGTAATGCCAAATCAGATTTTGAAGAGGTGTTACAGATGAATCAGGACATATTGCTCTTCGAAAAGCAGAAAATTGCTGCAGAAGTCAGTGCTTTTAAGGCCAAGTCTAAACTTCAGTTTTTACTATATAAAAACAATACAGATGAAAACAAATAATAGAAATCTAATAATAGGCCTTGGGATCCTTGTAGTTGGGATTTTCCTTGGCTGGGCCTTTTTTGGCGGAAGTGCTGAAACTGAATCGGTACACGAGCATGATGATCTTGCAGAAGATCAGATCTGGACCTGTTCCATGCACCCGCAAATAAGACAGCAGGAGCCCGGACAATGTCCAATTTGTGGAATGGATCTTATTCCGCTTTCGGAAGAACAGAGTGGTTTAAGTTCAGATATGTTCCAGATGAGCGAACAGGCAATGAAACTTGCCAATATTACTACTATAACGGTTGGAACCGGAGAAGCTTCAAAAGAGATACGATTAAATGGTAAGGTTGTAGTAGATGAACGTAATTCATATACCCAGGCTACCCATATTCCTGGCAGGATAGAGCAATTAAGGGTGAATTTTACGGGTGAAAAAGTAAATAAAGGACAGGTCCTGGCTACCGTTTATTCTCCTGAAATAGTTACTGCACAGGAAGAACTCTTACAGGCTCAGGAGATCAAAGAGAGTCAGCCGGAATTATTTCAGGCTGCCAAACAAAAGCTTCGAAACTGGAAGATAAGTGAATCACAGATTCAGAACATGTTGAACCGGGGAGAACCAATCCAGCGTTTTCCGATCACTGCAGATGTTAGTGGTGTGGTTACTGAACTGATGGCGGAGCAAGGAGACTATCTTGAAAGAGGAATGCCGGTCTATCAAATTGCGAACCTAAATAAGGTCTGGATCCTTTTTGATCTTTATGAAAGTGATCTCAGCTGGGTTGAGGAAGGCAGCACAGTGAATTATACTGTTCAATCCTTACCCGGACAAAGCTTTAAAGGGGAAATCACCTTTATAGATCCTGTATTGGATAGCAATACGAGGGTTGCAACTGCAAGAATCGAGGTAGCCAATCCAAATGGTAAGTTAAAACCCGGGATGTTCGTGAGCGGAGTGGTAGAAAATGAACTAAAAAGAAGTGATTCAGAAAGTATCGTGATACCGAAATCGGCGGTTCTTTGGACAGGGGAGAGATCTGTGGTCTATGTTAAGGAAAACCTTGTTAATGGAGCAGGGTTCGAAATGAGGGAAGTAATTTTAGGACCTGCTCTTGGAGACTCTTATGTTATTGAAAGCGGCCTAACCCAAGGTGAAGAAGTTGTGGTAAACGGTACTTTTACCGTAGATGCAGCAGTTCAGCTTGCCGGAAAACCAAGTATGATGAATCCTAATATTGGGGAAAGCAGGATTGAGCCTTCTCCTGAAGAAAAAGGAATGATCAATCCGCTTTTCGTGAATTACCTTAAAGTGAAGGATGCCCTGGTAAATGATAGCTTTAGCAACGCACAAACTGCAATCAGCGATCTTGAATTGATTGTTTCAAAAATTGAAACCCAGGAATTTTCTAAGGAGGTTCAGAATATTTTAAATGATGAGCTGACCCGGATGAAGAATTTAGTACAAAATATGAAAGAAGCCGGTGATATTTCGGGAATCAGGGACAATTTTGATGAATTATCTAATTCCATGATAAATCTGGCTAAATCTTTGGAAGTCATGGAGGGACTTTATGTGCAACACTGTCCTATGGCAAATAGTAATACAGGAGCTGACTGGCTTAGTCTTTCCGAAGAAATAAAAAACCCATACTACGGTGCGTCCATGTTGACCTGTGGTGAGATTAAAACTAGTTTATAAACAATAACAATAAATAAATCTTAATTAAAAAAAGCGATGAAAAATTTGAACAAATTTGTATTAGCCTTAAGTATGAGCGGGATAGCTATAACATTTCATTCTTGCAAAGAAAATAACAATGAAAGTATGAAGGACGAGATGGAAATGGAACAGAAGGAAATGAATCATAAGGAGATGGATCATGGAAAAATGCAATATGACCAGGCATCTGTTAAAGCAGAATTTCATAATGACCAATTTACAGCTGTTTTCCAGCATTATTTGCATGTAAAGACTGCACTGGTTAATTCTGATTTGGCTGAGGCTAAAAATGGAGGAAAGATGCTGGCTGAAGCCTTAGGAGGTTCTAACCAGGACATCAGAGAATATTCCGAAAAGATCGCTAAAGCAGAAGAAATTGAAGTTCAGCGCGAGGCTTTTTCTGATTTGACAAGTTTACTGGAAACCGAATTGAAAAGTGCTTTAAAGTCTGGAGAGATCTATAAGCAATATTGTCCAATGGCATTTAATAATAAAGGTGCAGCCTGGTTGTCTTCAGTTAAGGAAATACGAAATCCTTATTTTGGGGATAAGATGCTAAATTGTGGAACAGTAAAAGAAGTTATTCAGTAATAAAGCATTGATAGAGAAGGATGGGTAAAATCCTTCTCTATTGTATTTGTTAATTGCCCCAAACGACCTAAATGATAGTAAAACGCAAAACAGCAATGAATATCAGGAAAGCGCATCGCTATCTGGGTATTTTTATAGGGATTCAATTTATAATGTGGACGGTTAGCGGACTCTATTTTAGTTGGACCGATCTGGATGAGATCCATGGAGACCACTTTAAAAAAGAACATCCTGTACATGCCTCATTTTCTGATCTGAAAAGCCCTACTGAACTTCAGCCGGAAATGGAAATTGTTTCCATAGAACTAAAGGAGATCTCTGAAGAGCCATTTTATTTCATTAATGATTCCTTACTTATAAATGCGAGAAGTGGAGAGAAAATCCATGAGATCACAGAAAAAGATGCACTTTCGATCGCAGAAAGATATATGAAGGATGAATTAAGCGTTTCAGGAATTAAAAGGATTACCGAAACCGGTAAACACCATGAATACAGGGAGAATCTATTACCGGCGTATGTGATTTCTTATGAAGGCGATGAGAATCTAAAAGCTTATATTAGTTCTACCACAGGAAGTTTTAGAACTGTACGTCACAGAGACTGGAGATGGTTCGATTTCTTGTGGATGACTCACACCATGGATTATGAAGGGAGAGATGATTTCAATAATTTAGCCTTGAGGTCATTTTCATTGATGGGTTTGATTACTGTGCTTAGCGGATTCCTTCTTTGGTATATATCTTCCCCAACAGTGAGAAAAATTGTCGAACCAACTAAGAAAAATAAAAAGAAGAAAAAATGAAACTAAAATTTTTGTTTGTATTTGTAATCGTGGCAGGTCTTTTATCCTGCGGAGAAACAAAAAAGGAAGAGGATATAGATCCTATGCCTGTTCAATCCGAGATGCATCAGCCGGATGTAGATGCTGAAGAAATGGAGATTTCTGCCAGGTTTAGTAACGATACTATCGCTAAGGCCTATGAACAGTATCTTAAAATAAAAGATGCTCTGGTAAGGGAAGATGTAGATGCAGTTATAGAAGCGGCTGAGAAAATGGTAGAGGCCTATGGTGAAAATGCCCAGTTTTCAGAAATCGGAGCCAGAGCACAACGATTTACAGGGAGCTACAATATCTATAAACAAAGAGACGTGTTCTCGAGCTTAACCAGGGCGATGGAGCCAATTTTAAAGGAAGCTATTTCTGAAGGGGAGATATACAAGCAGTATTGCCCAATGGCTTTTGGTGGTCGTGGAGATTACTGGTATTCCAATTCAGAAGAAATAAGGAATCCATATTTCGGAGATAAAATGCTGAAATGTGGAAGAGTAGAAGAAACTATAAAATAAGTTTGGATATCCAGACTTACATCATGCAGGTCTGGATATCATTATGTCTATGAATTCCTTAAGCGAAAAATCGATCAGTATTCGTAACATGGTATGCCATCGATGTATCATGACAGTAGAGGGAATTCTGAATAAATTAAATATACCTTTTGAAGAAGTGAGCATGGGTCAGGTTGTTTTGACAGGTGAACTGGAAAAGGAAGAAAAATCAGCACTTCAAAAAGAATTTCGGAATGTGGGATTTGAGATCATTCAGGACCGCAATGAGAAACTGATCAATAAGATCAAGGCTTTGATAATTGAAAAGATATATTCGGATGAAGTTTCCATCGAAAAACTTTCCGGCTTTTTGGCTTCAGAACTGCATTACGATTATAGCCATATCACAAATATTTTTACTGAATATGAAGGGCAAAGTATTCAGAAATACTATAATGCAGTGCGTATCGAAAGAATAAAAGAATTACTTACTTACGATGACTGGAGTATAACCATGATTGCAGATAAATTAGGTTATTCTACTCCGGCCTATCTTTCTACCTCCTTTAAACAGGTAACCGGCCTTACTCCCTCCGAGTATCGCAAACAGCAAACTACAGACCGTAATAGTCTCGATTCTATTTAATCCTATCTCTTATCCAGGATTTTAGTGTTTCTAAAAAAATACTGATGCTTAAAATTCCAAATTCTATTTCCAGTAAGTTAAATTCTTTTAAAAACTTAAAGAACTTAGCATAATTTTAAAAGGTATCCCGGAAACTCCTGCTTAATTTAGGGTGCTTAACACGAATCAATTGATTATGTAGGATAAGAAACTGGTGGATACATGGGAAATTATTAAAATTATTTGGATACATCTGGAATCTTAAAATTTTGAAAGTCTTTTCCATAATTTCAAACCTCACTTCCTTTTTTGGCCCTTAATTTAGAGTGAACAATACCAACATAGTTTTCAAAACTGCTGGACCATTTATTAAAAAATGAAAAATACTTATAAAATTACTGGAATGACCTGCAATGGATGCAGGGACCATGTAGAGAAAACTCTTTCAGAAGTTGAAGGGGTATCCAGTGTTACTGTAGATCTTGAAAAAGGTGAAGCTCAGGTAGATATGGAAAGTCATGTTCCATTGAACAAACTGGAGGAAGCTCTTGTTCTGGGTGGAGGCATTTACCATATCATGAAGCCGGAAAAAATCGAAAACTCTTCAGAAGGATTAATGAAGCATACCTATAGGATTACCGGAATGACCTGTAATGGTTGCCGATCCCATGTAGAAAAAGTTCTTAATGCTGTTGATGGAGTAGTTGAAGCTTCTGTAGATCTTAAGAAGGCTCAAGCTGAGATCAGCATGAATAGGCATATTGAAATTGAAAAATTTGAAGAGGCCCTTCAGAAGGATGGAGGAAATTATCACATCATGATGCCGGGTGGGGAAGAAACAAACCAGGCCGGCTATACAGACCACAAGAAAAGGAATAAAGGAAAAGGCACTGGAACCTGGTATTGTCCTATGCATTGTGAAGGCGATAAGACCTATGATAAACCGGGAGACTGTCCAGTTTGTGGAATGGATCTGGTAGAAGAAGTTAGTTTAAATTCATCATCTACACAATATACCTGCCCGATGCATCCTGAGGTCGTAAAGAATGAGCCAGGAGATTGCCCTATATGTGGCATGGACCTGGTCCCCATGGAACCGGAAGCCTCTGCAGAGGAAAAAGGATATAAAAAGCTATTGAGAAAATTCTGGATTTCGGTAGCTTTTACCTTGCCGATATTCCTTATTGCCATGTCTGAAATGATCCCTGCTAACCCTTTATATGAGCTTGCTGGGATGAAAACCTGGAACTGGATACAGTTCGGGCTTTCTCTTCCTGTTGTTTTTTATGCTACCTGGATGTTTTTTGAGAGAGCATACAGATCGATAAGTACATGGAACCTTAATATGTTCACCTTAATTGGTATTGGCGCTGGAGTAGCATGGATTTTTAGCGTTTTCGGCCTTATTTTTCCTGATTTCTTTCCGCCTCAGTTCAAGACTGAAATGGGAACGGTCCATGTATATTTCGAGGCTGCAACGGTTATTTTGACTTTAGTGCTACTTGGTCAGGTACTTGAAGCCCGGGCTCATAGTAGAACGAATTCAGCTATTAAAGAATTGCTGAAGCTCGCCCCTAATACTGCAGTAAGACTTAAAGATGGTACTGAAGAAACCATACCGGTAGATAAGATCGAGGAAGGCGATATTTTACGGGTGAAGCCAGGGGAAAAGATTCCCGTGGATGGAACTATTAAAACAGGGAGTAGCAGTATAGATGAGTCCATGATTACCGGGGAACCAATTCCTGTAGATAAGGCCGAAGGTGACAAGGTTAGCTCAGGTACTATAAATGGGAATAAAAGTTTTACCATGGTTGCAGAGAAAGTAGGTGATGAAACCCTGCTTGCACAGATCATCAAAATGGTAAATGAGGCAAGCCGTTCCCAGGCTCCTATTCAAAAGCTAGCCGACAGGATTTCTGCCTACTTCGTACCTATAGTCGTTCTTATATCGGTAATAACCTTTATCGTTTGGGCGATATATGGTCCTGAACCATCTTATGTTTACGCACTTGTAAATGCGATCGCTGTGCTCATTATTGCCTGTCCTTGTGCCCTGGGTCTAGCGACTCCAATGTCTGTAATGGTGGGAGTAGGAAAGGGAGCTCAAAGCGGGGTACTTATCAAGAATGCCAGAGCTCTGGAAGAATTTAATGATATCGGCACATTGATCATCGATAAGACCGGAACCATTACTGAGGGTAAGCCTTCGGTAGAAAAGGTAATCTCTGTAGATCCCAATTATTCAGAAGAAAAAATTATCAGGTTAATAGCTTCTGTAAATGCACAAAGCGAACATCCTCTCGCGCTGGCATCGGTAAATTATGCCAGAGAAAGGGATATTGATTTTAGTGAGGCAAGCGATTTTAATTCAGTAACAGGGAAAGGAGTTTATGCTACTCTGGACGATAAAAGGTTAGCCTTGGGTAACGATAAGTTAATGATAGGGGAAAATGTAGAAATAGAGGAAAAGATAGAAAAGGAAGTCAACGCTGAACAGGAAAAAGGGAAAACAGTTTCATATTTTTCTATTAATGGGAAGATCGTAGGATATATAACAATTACCGATGCCATCAAAAAGACCAGTGAAGAAGCCTTAAAAGAACTTCAGGAGCACGGTGTTAAAGTGATCATGCTAACTGGCGATAATGCTAAAACAGCAGCTGCGGTCGCGAAGGATCTTGACCTTTCCGATTTTAAAGCCGAAATGGTTCCCGAAGATAAAATGAAAGAAGTAAAGCGACTTCAGGAAGAGGGCATTAAAGTGGCAATGGCCGGAGATGGGATTAATGATGCTCCGGCACTGGCACAGGCAGATATAGGAATTGCTATGGGTACTGGAACAGATGTTGCCATAGAAAGTGCTGAAATAACTCTCGTTAAGGGTGATCTAAAAGGAGTCCTCAAGGCTAAGAAACTAAGTGAAAAGGTGATGGGGAATATTAAGGAAAATCTGTTTTTCGCATTGATCTATAATACGATTGGAGTTCCTATTGCAGCAGGTGTGCTTTATCCTTTCTTTGGAATACTTCTTTCGCCTATGATCGCAGCATTGGCGATGAGTTTCAGTTCTGTTTCGGTAATCGCGAATGCTCTTAGATTAAGAAAGGCTAAATTGGGGTAGTATAATATCTTATTTTAACATAAAGGGTTTTTAATAAGAGAGATTAAATTATAATAAAAAATAATAATTGATATGCAGGATTTTTTAAGTAGATGGGGAGAAGCAGCATATACCTCTTCGGGATTTTTCTGGATGGCTCTATGGGCTTTTGCACTGGGATATGTTATAAGTAGTGGGATTCAGATATTTGTCACCGAAAAAAAGATGCAGGAAACCATGGGGCAGGAAGAGTCCAAGGGTGTTCTATTAGGAACATTTTTTGGTTTTATTAGTAGTTCCTGCAGTTTTGCCGCTCTAGCATCCACTAAAAGTCTATTTAAAAAGGGGGCCAGTTTTATTTCTTCTATTGCTTTTCTTCTGGCATCAACCAATCTTGTTATCGAACTTGGGATAATTATATCCATTTTCCTGGGATGGCAATTCGTTGTAGGGGAATATGTTGGAGGTATTATTTTAATACTTATAAGCTGGTTACTGGTAAGGATCATAAATCCAAAAAAACTAATAAAAAAGGCAAGAGAAAGGTTGGATAACGAGGATGACGATAATCAGTCTGATAAATCATGGAAGAAGAAAATGAAGTCTGAATCCAGCTGGGCCAAAGTCTCCCAGCAATATGCCATGGAATGGAAGATGGTCTGGAAAGATGTAACCATTGGTTTTACCATTGCCGGAGTAGTTGCAGCATTTATTCCAGATGCATTTTTTGAGACTCTTTTTATAAATAGTGGCGCAGGGAAGACCAATTTTACAGTGTTAACTATCTTACAGCATATTGTAGTAGGTCCCTTGGTGGCATTTATAACCTTTATAGGTTCTATGGGTAATATCCCGCTTGCGGCTTTATTATTTGGAAAAGGAGTTAGCTTCGCCGGGGTAATGGCTTTTATATTTAGCGACCTTGTAGTATTTCCAATTCTTCGAATCAATGCTAAATATTACGGATGGAAAATGAGCTTTTTCATCCTTTTTCTATTATTCGCTTCTCTTGTTGGAGCTTCGTTTACAATGCATTATGGTTTTGATCTTTTGGGTATGTTGCCAGATCCATCCTCGGTAACCATCCAGGATTCCGAATATTTCAAGGTCGATTATACTTTTTGGCTAAACCTTGCATTTCTTGCTATTTCAGGTTTTTTAATCTATTTAGGTTTTTTTAAGCGAAAGGATGTCGACCATATGAAGGAAATGGCTCCCAAGAGTAAGACACTTGAAAAGACCTTGAAATACCTTTCTTTTATCTGTTACGCCTGGCTTGCCGGTGGCCTGATAATTAAGTTTTTACTTTAGAGCAAAAAGCAAAAGATAATGAGTTAAAGGATGTCAGAAGCTAGGGTTAATTGATTTTTGAGTCTTTCGTATTGCTTTTCCTGATTTTTTCCTGTAATTCTTCCCATTTGGCAAACTGGTCTGGAGTGAAGATCCTTTTGAGTTCTGCTTTATGTTTTTCCATTAATTCCTGACGTTGCTCTATCAAAGCAGAACTATCCTTCTTTACTTCCTTGGATAGTCTTTCCTTTTCCTCAATGCGCTTAAAATAAAGTTCCTTTAGTTTCGATTCCTGTTCCTTGCTTAGATCCAGTTGCATGGCCATATTTTTAGCGGACAGGATCGCTAGTTCCTCATTAGAGAATTTCGCTCCATTATCTACCCTTGTTTGTGCCAGGGAGCCCAAACTTATCAGGAAAATCACGAGACAGGCTACTGTTTTCATGCTTTTAATTTATGTTGTAATTCTAAAGATCGTTTGAGGAACTAAAATACTTCAAAATAATCGCTTTAAAGTTACATTCTAATTATAAACTATAAAAAACGGACTGGCGTATCAAGAAATAAAAAAGCTATCCAGATTGGATAGCTTTTTACAAATCGGGGCAAAAAAGTAACTTTAATTAACAGGATTTAGAATCATGTCAATTCTTTTTAGAGCATCCTGTAAATGATAGCGAGTTAAGGTATCACCAGAACTGTAAAGTGAATTCCTTATTTGCCTTTCAAGATTCTTTAATTCACCTCTCACAACAGGCCTAATGTCACTCTGAGCGACATCAATATCACTTCTGCTTATATATCTTCTCCATCTGGATGGAACTTCATCCTGCTCTTCCATCATAAGATATTCCATTCTTTCTAGGTATGCTCTTTGAAGATTCCTTCTATACCTGTCAATTTTTCTTCCGGAATAAACCTCGCTCCAGATCCCTTTTCTAAGGTCTGTCATCATATCTAGAAGTGAATAGGCTTTAGATCCATTGATCTCTTCATTTTCCATCAATCTTGCCATTCTTCCGAAATCCAGGATGTTGTTCAGAGTTCTTTGCTGCATATTCCTAATACGCTCAATGTTACCGTCGAATTCGATCTTATTGAAAATCTCCTGGTTGATCAACCATTCTGGCGTTTCGAAAAGTTGTTCATGCAGAAAATTCATAGCTCTTTGCTGCTTGTCTGCAGTTACATGGAAGTATACGGCGCCATCCTGGTCATAAGTTTTGGTATACTCGTAAACACCACCAATATTTGCAGCCACGTGGCCCATATATCTATTATACTGGCCTAAAACCTGTTGGTAAAGATCATCTAGGTCCTCGTAGTCCTTTCCGTCTTCAGCAGTCCATTCGATGAGGTTGGGTACAATTCTTTTCAGATTTTTGATACCATATTCGCTGGCTAGCATCGCATCATCACCAAGATCTTCAGTTTGAGAACTAGGATCTATTACCCCTCCAGATTGTTGAGCACCAAACCTGTAAACAGGATCTCCTGCCTTTTCAAGGATCCATTGATCCAGAATTGGTTTTTCTTCCATCCCAACTTTCCCAGGAATTGGCTTGTAACCCCACATAATGGCATATTTGTCATAAGGACCGATATTTGGCATTAGGGCTACATCGCCGTCCTCTGGTTGAGCAACATAGTTAAACCTTGCATAATCCATTATGGAAGGGGCGGTGCCGTATTTTTTAGTGAATTCAGGATCTCTAAGTTTTTCAACCGGGTAAGCCACACTACTTCCCATATTATGGGGAAGACCCAGTGTATGTCCAACTTCATGAGAAGAAACGAACCTGATCAAACGACCCATAACCTCGTCCTTGAATTTTACGTCCTGGGCTTCAGGATTGATAGCCGCTGTCTGTACAAAATACCAGTTCCTTAATAGCGTCATTACATTATGATACCAGTTGATATCACTTTCAAGGATCTCTCCCGAACGTGGATCACTGACATGAGGTCCATTTGCATTCGGTATTGGAGAAGCAAGATATCTTACTACAGAATACCTAACATCTTCAGGGCTCCAGTCCGGGTCTTCTTCTGGTGTTGGAGCATCTTTAGCAATGATCGCGTTTTTAAAACCTGCAGCTTCAAAAGCTACCTGCCAGTCTTCGATTCCCTGCTTAATGTAAGGTTTCCACTTGTCCGGTGTTGCACGGTCTATATAATATACTATCGGTTCTTTTGGCTCTACAAGTTCTCCTCTTTCAAATTTCTCCATATCCTCCTCACGGACTTCAAGTCTCCATCGGTCAAGATATTCTATGGTTTCACTTTTCTGAGCATCAAGTCCATAATCAGTCTGTTCTGTAGTGAACCAACCTACCCTTTCATCATAGTATCTTCTTTCCATGGGTTCCTTTGGCAGAAGTATCATTGAATTACTGAACTCTAATGAGATCGATCCAAGACTTTCATTTGATGGCGGGTCTCCTGCATTATAGGTTTTTACATGTCTTATTTCTATATTTTCAGGATAACTTCTTATGGTATCTATATAAGATCTGCTATCATCCAGTCTTGATACTTTGTACTGTTTTCTTGTTCTGTCAGGTAATCCAAGCGCCTGTACGTCTTTAGTGTAGAGGTCTGTTACTTCGATTACAGTTGAGCTGGATAAAGAATCCTTTTTTATCGTTTCTATATCAAAAGCCTGGACAATAGGCTCAAAATTTGAATTTACAACTGCCTCATGAACCGGCAGGGAGTCTGCAGCAAAAACTTCATAGGAAACAGCTCTCAATAGGACCTTATCTCCTTTCTTTTGCCATCTGTGCACCTGGGTGTTTTGTTTGCCACCTCCAAAGCCAATTCCGCTGGCGGTTTTTGCAATCCTGGTTACGGTAAGCATTTCACGGTTAAAAAGACTGTCGGGAATCTCGTAGTAGTATTTGTCATCTACCTTGTGAACGGTAAAAAGTCCCTCGTCACTTTTGGCCTCTTTAGTAATTACCTTGCTGTAAGGCTTTAGACCGTTTTTGTCTTTTTTAGAATTTTCAGTGGGGGCCGAAGCCGTAGCTTTGCTGTCCTTTTTGGGTTGAAATACCGCACAGCCCGAAATAGATAAGGAAAGTGCGATCAGCAAAACCTTAAGGCTTTGATTCTTGATCATAAAGAGTAATTATTTAGTTAATAAGCTTATTTTTTAAGGGTCTTTAAATAAAAAGACTGCCGTTTGGCATTTTTATGACTTGTTAAAAGAAGAATGGTTTAAATCAACAATTGTTAAACCTGATTTTTTTATCATTGTTCCTGAATATTTAAACTTGAATAAGAAAATTTAAAACCTTGTTGAAACTTAAAGAATATGTGCAAAAAAAGCCCCTCATATTCCTGAAGGGCTGTGTTTTTTTAATAAAGCAATAAATAGTTAAATGGCTCTAATGCTTAAATCGTCTCCCTCTTTAAATACATCGATAAGTTTATGTTTTCTTAAGCTTTTTATGGCCTTGTCCCATTTTTTATTGCTAAGACCAGATTGCTCTTTTATTTTATTTAAGTCGTGTACCTCGTCATCTTTGACCAATTTGAAAATGGCTTTTTCCTCCTCGTTCAGTTCTACAGCCTTCTTTTCAGGTTTCATTTGCGGGAAGAATAATACTTCCTGTATGGATTGATTGTTCGTAAGGAACATGATCAGTCTATCCATTCCTATTCCGAGTCCGGAGGTAGGAGGCATCCCATACTCCAGTGATCGGAGGAAATCATTATCGATGAACATAGCCTCATCATCACCTTTCTCAGAAAGCTTGAGTTGTTCTTCAAAACGCTCCCTCTGGTCTATAGGGTCATTAAGCTCAGAGTAGGCGTTAGCGATCTCTTTTCCGCAAACCATAAGCTCAAAACGCTCGGTTAGTTCTGGATTTTCCCTGTGCTCTTTGCAAAGCGGACTCATTTCCTTTGGATAATCTGTAATGAAAGTTGGCTGAATAAAGTTGCCTTCACACTTCTCTCCAAAGATCTCATCGATCAGTTTTCCTTTCCCCATGGTTTCATCCACTTCAATGCCCATTTCCTGCGCAGCATCAAAAAGCTCTTTTTCTGATTTTCCGGTAATATCGAATCCGGTGAATTGCTTTATGGCATCGGTCATGGTAAGACGCTTATAGGGTGCTTTAAAGTCGATTTTATGTTCTCCAAAAGTAGCTTCTGTGGTTCCGTTC
>CAYWAB010000015.1:0-27122 GCA_964456105.1 uncultured Christiangramia sp.
GCCAAAGAATGCTAAACGCTCTGTAATTTTTTCCGGGCCGGTCTTCTTCTGGAACCTGATTACCTGTTATAAGTTTGTAATTGAACCAGGCGATTATAGGAGCAGATAAAAATGACAAGGCAGTGGCAAAATCTACAAGTGCTGTGAAGGAAGCAGTAAAGAAATAAAGGATAAGAAGTGACAGGATGGGGATAACAAGTACATTAATCCTGTAATTTCTCCATTTAGTTCTTTTTTTAGCTTCCGGAAAATGTTCACCAAAAATCTCTGAGATCACCCTGGGGAATGCATCGCTTACAGCAAGTGTAGTAGAAAACATAGCAATGAATGCAGCAATTCCAATTATCGGTTTACTCCATTCCCCTAAAGTTCTTCCATACAGGGCAATAAGTTGGCCTGAAAATTCAACGCCATTATTTGAGAAGTTGATTCCGCTACCAAACATAATAAGTGCTCCCATCAAAAAGAAAAGAAGTCCTATTACAGCTGCAGCCAGATAACCTATATTAAAATCTGCAAAAGCTTCTTTTAAGGATGTTCGTCGCTGATTCCCTTCTGCCTTTTCTTTGGTCCATATAGAGTGCCATACCGAGGCATCTAAAGGAATAGGCATCCAGCCCATAAAAGAAATGATAAAAGCAATCCCTGCTTTGTTCCATACACCAGGAGAAGCCGTAGCTAATACATTCTCCATTCTACCCTCGCCAAATGCCAGGAAAACCGCAGTGAGCGTAGCAATTCCAAGAACACTAACGATGATCTTCATAGTAAGGTCCAAAGCCGGGTACTTACCAATAAGCAATAGGGCGATACAAATCCCTAGAATTACTAAACACCAGGTAAAGCTGCTCCAGCCCATACCGAATAACTGCTCCGCAAGTCCGGCCGTCACAATGGTAACTGCCGCCTGGATAATAAACATACTGCCCACAGTGATAAGTAAAAAGATGGAATAAGGCAGGATACCCATTTTTCTGTATCCTGTAACCAGATGATTTCCTGTAGACGCAGCAAATCGAGGTCCGAATTCCATGAATGGATATTTTGTGACACAGGCCAGGACCAGAACCCACCATAAAAGAAATCCATAATCGGCTCCTGCTCGTGTTGCCTGTACTAAATGGGAAACCCCTATTGCGGCTCCGGCAAGAAGGAATCCGGGGCCAAGACTCTTTAAAAAAGAGGAAGAAGCAGATTTTTGATCCATAAAGGTTATTGGTTAGAATTGAATCCTAATTTTATAAGGATATCTCAATTTTGAAAAAACATTTGGCATTAAAAGATAATATTATGATTTTTTTTCATGGAATCTGTCTGTTTCATTTTTAATTAGTTAAAACAGATTTCTTAAAACTTAAAAGAAAATCACTTTTCACAGAATTTAAACATTTCAAGTATTTCTCTTATCTTCAGCATCTCAAAATTTAAAAAACCTCTGATATGAAGAAAATTACCTGGGCATCATTGCTCTTAATTTTTATTTCTTTCCCGGGAATTTCGCAGGAGATTGAACTCGCTCCTGTTACCGGAACGGTGGCTATTGAAAATGCTACTATTGTTCCCAGGCCTGGCGAATCTATTAATAAAGGAACTGTATTAATAAAGGACGGTGTAATACTTGCTGTGGGAAATAATGTGAAGGTTCCTGCAGGTGCAAGAATTGTAAAAGCAGACAGTATGTATCTGTATCCAGGATTTATTTTGGGATCTTCTCATGCTGGTATCAAAACCGAGGAAGAAAAACAGGAAAGTAATCAACAAGTAAAAGATCCTGGGAATCCTCCGAATGAGCTGGCTGGTATTACTCCGTATCGCAAGGTTTACCAACTATTCGATGCGGGTGAAAGCTCCATAGGGAAATGGCGAGAAGCTGGTTTTACAGTCGCTAACACTATGCCAAAAGGGGGTATGCTTCCGGGTACATCTTCAATTATTCTACTTGGCGGAAATAAGCAAGATCATATTATCAAGGATGACGCAGGGTTCTATTCCACATTGGATCCTGCCCGTAGAATATACCCGGCGACCATTCTTGGAGTAATGGCAAAGTACAGGGATCTATTTAGAAGTGCAGAACAAACCATGCAGTATTCTGAAGCATATAATGCCGATCCTTCAGGAAGACAGCGACCGAATAAAGATGTGGTTTTAGAGGCATTTTATCCGGTTATCAGAAAGGAAATGCCGGTCTATTTTAAGGCTGAGGAGATCCTTGATGCTCAAAGAGCGATGCTACTTGAAAAAGACCTGGACTTCAATCTTATACTTACAGAGCTAAAACAAGGTTGGGATCTTGTGGATGAGATCAAATCTACCGGTGCCTCAGTACAGTTTAGCTTGGATATGCCAGAATGGAAAGAGGAAAAGAAAGACTCTGCTAAAACGGAAGAGATTTCAGAAGAAAAGAAAATGCTTCAGAACAGAAGAGATGAGTTTTTGAAGAAATATTACGGGCAGATGGCTAAATTCTCAGAGGCTAATATTCCATTTTCATTTTCCGGTATCAATGTAAAACCCCAGGATATTCAAAAACATCTTCAGAAGATAGTAGCCCAGGGCCTTTCAGAACAAAATGCTCTCGCCGCTTTAACTACAGTTCCTGCATCTCAATTTGGCCTCGAAAGAAGCATCGGGACCGTAGAAAAGGGAAAAATGGCCAACCTAGTCATTTCTAATAAACCCTATTTCGAAAAGGATTCCAAGATCAAATATGTTATGATAGAGGGGAAACTTTATGAATACGATCTCAAGGAGAAAAAAGAGGCGAGCCCTGAAGTATTGGATATCGTAAGTGGCCAGTGGACCTTCACTACAGAAACTCCTGGCGGAAATATGACCGGTAATATCGTAATAAAAAAGGTAGGTGAAAACTTTTCAGGAACCATCTACAATGACATTACAGCACAGGAAAGTGAATTGAATAATATTGAGATCTCAGGAGATAATCTCTCTTTCAATTTTGATGTTCACTACCAGGGACAGAATCTTAATCTTTTGGCCAATCTTGAAATTTCAGGAGAAAGCTTTGAAGGATTTCTTAGCATGGTGGGACAGCAGGGAAGTTTTCCTATTGAAGGATCCAAAGTACCTCAAAATAGATCCTAGAACCAGATTAAAACAAGTATAAACGCGAAGACAATAAAATGAAAAAACTTTTAGTCATAATAATTCTTTTCCTTTTGGTGGTTCCGGTTTGGTCCCAGACAGAAAAAGGAGATGTCTTGATAAAAAATGCCACGGTTATCACTATAACTAATGGTACACTAGAAAATACAGATGTGTATATAAAGGATGGGAAGATCGCAAAAATCGGATCAGATCTTTCAGTTCCTTCAAGAGTTAAACAAATTGATGCTACCGGTAAATATGTAATGCCTGGAATTATCGATGCACATTCCCATATCGCACTTGATGCGGTAAACGAGGCAACAAGCCCCGTAACCGCCGAAGTCTGGGTAGGGGATGCATTGGATCCTTTTGATGTATCGATATATCGCGCACTTGCCGGTGGAGTTACCATTTCTCACGCAATGCATGGTTCAGCTAATGCGATTGGAGGACAGAATGAAACGATAAAGCATCGATGGGGAACCGTGAAAATGGATGACTTAAGAATGGAAGGTGCTCCAAGAACTATAAAATTTGCATTGGGAGAAAACCCAACCCGTGTTCATGGAGCAGGGAATAATATAGTTCCAAGAACCCGAATGGGTGTAGAACAGGTCTTCCGCAGAGCTTTCTCTGAAGCTAAAGAGTATATGGAGAAGTGGGATGAATACAATGCAAACAAGAATAAGCGAGGTTATAAGGGTTCCGCTCCGGAATATGACTTGCAGAAAGAGGTGATCGCAGATATTCTGAGAGGAGAAATCATTGTTCACTGTCATTCTTACCGCGCAGATGAGATATTGATGCTAATGGGTGTTTTTAAGGACTACGGTGTTAAGAAACTGGTTTTTCAACATGTTAACGAAGGATTTAAGGTAGCTCCTGAAATCGCCGAATTTGGTGCAATGGCATCTGTTTTCGCTGACTGGTGGGCTTATAAATTCGAAGTATATTATTCAACAGCCTATAATGCTGCGATCCTTTCAAAGAACGGAGTTACAACCTCTATAAACTCAGATAGTGGAGAGCTCATAAGGCATCTTTATCATGAGGCAGCAAAAACTCAGAAATACGGAGACCTTACAGACGAGGAGGCTTTGAAGCTTATCACTCTTAATCCAGCAAAGCAACTGGGAATAGAAGATCGTGTAGGTTCTCTGGAAGAAGGAAAGGATGGAGATATCGTTATTTTTAACAATCATCCGCTTTCTATCTATGCTGTACCGCAAATGACCTTTGTAGATGGAGTTAAATATTTTGATATCGAAGAAGATCAGGATGATATTAGGATTTATGTTGATCCCCGTGAAGAAATAGATGTGATGAGAGCGAGGACAGAGCACGAGAAATGTATGTCCAATGCAGAATGGCATTTAAATAAATAAAACAGAATCATGAGAAAATTGACATTTATATTATTCGTTTTGTTCATAGGATTTTGCCAGGGACAAAACCCGAAAGCAGAATATGGCAGCTATGCCCTAACGAATGCAACCATACATACCGTAACTAATGGTGTTCTGGAAAATTCCGGTCTTTTGATAAAAGACGGCAAGATCGCGCAAATTGGTGATCTCGGGAATATCGGAGATGATGTTGAAGTTATCGACTGTGCAGGACTGCACATTTTCCCCGGGATGATAGATAGTGGTACTTCTCTCGGGCTTGTAGAAGTGAGTTCGGTAGACCGTACGGACGATTCAAGAGAAATTGGACAGGTAATTCCTCATATGAAGGCTCTTACTGCGATTAATCCAAATTCAGCCTTAATACCTGTGACTAGAGTTAGTGGAGTGACCACCGCGCTTTCTGTGCCAGATGGTGGTTTATTTCCGGGGCAGGCTGCCCTGATCAATCTACATGGTTACACCCCACAACAAATGGCGGCTGGATTTTCTGCACCTGTTATGAATTTTCCGGCGTCCGGGAAACGTGGATGGTGGGACAGAAGATCAGACCAGGAGATAGAAAAAGAAGCAAAGGAAGCTATTGAGGAATTATCTGAGATATGGAAAAAAGTAGGAGAGTACAGTAAACTGGACAGTGTAAAAGCAGTGGGGGAAACCTCTGTGGAAATGGACTATTATCCTGAAATGAAAGCATTAATGCCTGTTTATAGGAAGGAAATACCGCTTTTGATCGAAGTTAATAAAGAAAAGGATATTCTAAAAGCTATAGACTGGGTAAAAGAAACCGGAGTGAAAGCTATATTCACTGGAGTAGAGGAAGGTTTTAGAGTAGCCGATGCGATCGCAAAGGCCAAAATTCCTGTAATCGTAGGGCCTACCTTGAGTACTCCTGCTCGTGATTACGACAGGTATGACAGGCCTTACACTAATCCCTCAGATCTTTTGGATGCAGGTGTGAAAGTCGCAATTCGAACTACCGATGCAGAAAATGTAAGAAACCTTCCTTATAACGCCGGTTTTGCTGCGGCTTACGGAATGACCCAGGAAGAAGCATTTAAAGCGATAACGATCGTTCCTGCTGAACTTTTTCAGCTTGATGATAAGCTTGGTTCTTTAGAAGTCGGAAAACAGGCGACCCTCTTTATTTCGAACGGACATCCTTTTGAAACTTCTACAGATATTGAACAGGTATTTATAAAGGGATGGAAAATCCCAATGCAGAGCAGACATACCGAACTCTATGAAGAATTTCTTCAAAGAAGTCCAGGCCTGGAAAACTAATAGCAGATAAAAACAAAAGAGCGCAACATTGTTGCGCTCTTTTTATGTTCTATTATTTAGAAAGTTTAGAAATTATTTCTTTGTTTACTTCATGCCCTCCTTTAAAAGAGATGATTTCCAAATTCTTCGGAAATATCTTTCTTAGTCTTTCTCGTTCAGATTCAAGTATTCCCGGTTTAAGATATTCATCCTCGGCACCATAAATAAATTTAAAGTCGGTCCCATTCAGGAACTCAAAATCTTTTTCTTCCAGTTCCTGGGGTATCTTACCGGAATGCATTGCGAGCTTTTTGCATGGTATCTTTCTTCTCGCTATAAATCTTGTCGCAATGGATACTCCCTGTGAATATCCGAATATTATAAGATTGTCAGCTTCATGAAGTTTTTCAGCCTTGTAAACGGCCTCCAGGTAATTCATTGCATTTTCTACTTCTTCTTCGAGGTTTTCTTTAGTTAACCAGGAAGCACCAACATGCCTGTATTCTCCATTTAGATAATATTTAGCTTGAGCCTGAGGCGCTATGATATAGTTTTCGTCTGTATCGAGATGCTTGAAATATTTTAGAAAATAACGGCTCAAATAGCCAATTCCGTGAAAGACCACCCAAAAATTTTTAGTTCTGTCGGTTTTCTTATTTAGGGTCGAATAAGTGTTGCTTATAGTATAAGAAAGGCTCTTCTCTTTACTCATGGTTCTTAAGTGTTTTGTACTTTTACAAAGTAACCAATCTTTTATAGTATGACGAACGAAGAACTACTTCAACTGTCAAAAAAAGTCTGCAAGAACACCCTTATGGAAACTCTTAAAATCGAGTTCACCGAGGTGGGTGATAATTATCTTATAGCAAAAATGCCTGTAACCTCTGAAGTCCATCAACCAGATGGAGTACTTCATGGCGGAGCGAGTGTTGCCCTTGCCGAAAGTGTCGGAAGTATGGCCAGTTACATATTCTTAAACACCAAGGATTTTTTTATCAGGGGAATTGAGATCACGGCAAATCATTTGAAAAGTATCAGTGAAGGTTGGGTTTATGCAAAGGCGACATTTATCCATAAAGGGCGTACAACCCAGCTTTTTGAAATTAGGATCACCGACGAAGAGGATCGGCTTATTTCTATCGTTAAACTGACTACCATAGCGCTGCCAAAAGAAAATAAATGAAAGATTCCAGTAAATTTTACCATAGATTAAAATCTCAACTAAAGGATAAAAAACCGTTCGTGGCTTATAGAAAGCCTTGGGAAAATGATGTCCATGCAATTTTTCAAAATGATAACGCAACTTGCATAGCGAAAGATTTTAGAGAGCGTGGATTTGTTTTTGCACCTTTTAATAGTGAAGCACCTGCTTATTTATTGCCAGAAAACCAATCTGAAATTCTTGTTCTGGAAGACGAACAGGGACAAACTAAAGCAGTAAGTGTGGATGGAAAGGAAATTAAAGGGATTGATTATGAATTGATGGAGAAGGATCAAAAAGCTCATGAAAAACTCGTCCAGGAGGCCATTGATACGATTAAAAAAGAAAATCTTGAAAAGGTAGTGATTTCAAGATCGGAAAAAACAGAGGTGCACGATCCCGATCCAGTAAGAATCTTTAAAAGCCTATTAAAAAAATATCCCGGTGCTTTTGTCTATGTTTGGTTTCATCCAGAAACCGATTGCTGGTTAGGAGCAACTCCTGAAACCTTATTAAGTGCTGAGCGAAATCGATTTAAAACGATGGCACTTGCAGGAACCCAGGTTTATGAGGAGGACAAGGAGGCTGAATGGACACCAAAGGAAGTTCAGGAACAGTTGCTGGTAACGGATTATATTCTTGAATCCCTGGAAAAACTTGAAGGAGTATCCAATATCCGGAATTCTTCGCCATATACCAAAAGGGCAGGCCGGCTTTTGCACATTTGTACTGATATTTCCGGAAACCTTAAGGATCCAGATGATCTTCCGAAGATCATTGAAACCTTACATCCAACACCTGCTGTTTGCGGTTTGCCTAAGGATAAAGCTCTCCAGTTCATTTTGGAAAAGGAAGGATATTCCAGGGAATACTATTCGGGATTTCTGGGAGAGATCAATCTCCAAAGTTCGACAAAACGAAATGCCAACAGGAAGAATCAGGAGAATCAGCAATTCTCGGCGATCTCCAGGAAAACAGATCTATTTGTGAATCTTCGTTGTATGAAGCTAAAGGATGGTAACGCCAACATCTATGTAGGAGGTGGAATTACAAAAGATTCCAATGCAGGAGATGAGTGGGTGGAAACCATGAATAAAGCACAAACGATAAAATCTTCGCTTGTTAAATAAGCTTCAAAACTCCTTTATTAATTAAGCTTAAATTGTAATTTTGGGATCCTATGAAGTATTCTAAGATTCCCGTAGCCCGCTCGGTTGTTGCCTTATGCGTGGCAAAAGACATCAGGCATGTAGTGATTTCACCAGGCTCCAGAAATGCACCTCTTACCATTGGATTCACTCATGATGATAAAATTACCGCGTACAGTTTAGTGGATGAACGATGTGCTGCCTTTTTTGCATTGGGAATGGCACAGCAGCTAAAAAGGCCAGTAGCTTTAGTTTGTACTTCAGGTTCTGCACTTCTAAATTATTATCCAGCTATTGCAGAGGCGTTCTATAGTGATATTCCGCTGGTAGTCATCTCTGCCGACAGACCCATTGAACGAATAGATATTGGTGATGGACAAACCATCAGGCAAAAGAATGTTTTTCAGAATCATATCCTTTATTCAGCGAATCTTTATTCAGAGATAGTTCTGGAAAATGAGACTTTGGATCCCAAACTTCAGCAGAAGCAATTTGAGGCTAGAAAACATAATGAGCGAGAAATTAATCTTGCTCTAAATAAAGCAATAGAAGAGAAAGGTCCTGTTCATATCAACGTTCCATTTTATGAACCTCTTTACGATACGGTGGAGAATATTGAGGTTAAACCCTTACAAATATTGCCCGAATTAAAGGAAAGACATTATTCAGAAAAACAATTAAAGGCATACGCTGATATCTGGAACGAGGCTGAACGAAAGATGATTATTGTAGGACTTGCTCAACCCAATACCGTTGAACAGAAATTTCTTGATCGATTAGCCAAAGATGATAGCGTAATAGTATTTACAGAAACCACTTCTAACCTACACCAGGAAGAATTCTTCACCAGAATAGATACTTTAATAGGTCCAATCGAAAAGGACGAAAATAAAGAGGAGTTATTTAAAAAATTACAGCCGGAGATCTTACTCACATTCGGTGGAATGATCGTGTCGAAAAAGATCAAGGCCTTTTTAAGAAATTATAATCCAGCTCATCACTGGCACATAGATAGTAAAAAGGCTTACAATACTTTTTTCTGTTTAAACAAACATTTTGAAACGGAGGTAAATGATTTTTTTAAAGAATTTCTTCCTCTTACGGCTGCAGTTGAAAGCGATTATGGGAAATTCTGGAAGGAAGTAAAAAGTAAGCGCCAGAAAAGACATGAAGAATATATGCAGGAGATCCCATATTCCGATCTTAAAGCTATGCAACTAATTGTTCCGGAAGTAAAACAGAATAGTATTATTCATTTCGCTAATTCCTCGGTAATACGTTATGCCCAACTTTTCCAGTGGGATCCTAGCCTTAGAATCTACTGCAATAGGGGAACTAGTGGTATTGACGGGAGTTTGTCTACAGCTGTCGGTGCCGCGGTGATCTCTGCCGATCCGGTTTTGATGATCTCCGGAGACCTGAGTTTTTTCTATGACAGTAACGCCCTGTGGAATAGTTACATACCTTCGAATTTCCGGATAATAGTGCTTAATAATCGGGGAGGAGGGATATTCCGTATACTCCCTGGAAATAAAGATTCAGAGAATTTTGACCGATACTTTGAAACCGTTCATGATCTTGAAGCCAAACCCCTATGCGATCTCTATAATTTTGAATATGGTAAAGCAGAATCTGAAGACGAAATACAGAAAAACCTGAATACATTTTTTGATCTTTCCGAAAAACCTAAGCTTTTAGAAATTTTCACTCCCCGTAAATTAAATGATAAAGTTTTGTTGGAATATTTCAGTTTTATGAAATCTTAAGCTTCCTCTAACATCTGATGATACTTAAAATTTGTAGTTTATTAAGGAATCAAAAAGTAAAGTTATGAGCAAGTTAGATGAAAAAGTAGGAAAGTATATTGATGACCTGAAGTCTAAAATAGGAGAGGAAAACCCTGATATCGACCTCCTTCGAAAGATCGCTTCATCTTTAGGTCCAAGTATATATAATGCTGATGCCGAAACGGTTTCTTCTTCCAGTGAAACAGAGATAGAAACAGTAAAAAGAAACTTCCTGATGAAAAAACTTGGAGTGAATGATGAAGGAAAGATCAATGAAGCTGTCAACCAGGTTTTAGAAAAATACGGGAAATCCAACCGCAATAAATATCGGGCAGTGATTTATTATTTATTGACGAAACATTTCAATAAACAGGATATTTTTAAATAAATATTTAAGGTTATTAGATAATTCCGCTTAGGGATTTTCCTTGAGCGGAATTTTATATTCTATTAAGCTTATCTTTGTACAAATTAAAATTATGATTCAGTTAGGAGAATTTCATGATCTTATAATGGTTAGACAAACTGATCATGGAGTATATCTTGAAAATGAAGAAGGAGACGAAGTACTTTTACCTAATAAGTATGTTCCTGAAAATTGGAAAGAAGGTGAAAAAATAAATGTTTTCGTTTATCTCGATCATGATGAGAGACCTGTAGCGACCACGTTAAAGCCAAAAATTAAACTTGATCAGTTCGCCAAACTGAAATGTGTCGAGATCAATAAATTCGGAGCATTCATGGATTGGGGGCTGGAAAAACATCTCTTTGTGCCATTTAAAGAACAGGTGATCCCAATGAGGGCAGGTGAGGAGTACCTGGTTTTTTGTTATCTGGATCTTGAAACCGAACGATTGGCTGCTTCTTCCAAAGTACATGCTTTTCTTGATAATTCAGTGCTTACTGTAGAGCCTTATGAAGAAGTGGATTTATTGGTTAGCAACGAAACCGATCTGGGATTCAATGTCATCATAAATCAGTTACATCTGGGGCTTATCTATCACGATGAGGTTTTCAAAACTTTACGAATAGGAGATTCTACAAAAGGATTCATTAAGAAGATAAGAGAGGATAATAAGATCGATGTAATGTTGCAAAGACCTGGATACAGGAGTATTGAGCCCAATGCGCAAAAGATCCTTGATAAATTAAATGCTGCTGGTGGTTTTATTGATCTTACAGATAAGTCTGATCCTGATGAGATCAGGAAAAGAATGCAAATGAGCAAAAAAAGCTTTAAAAAGGCTGCCGGAAGTCTTTATAAGCAGCGGCTTATCGAGATCAAAGAAGATGGCTTATTGCTGAAGGATCAGTAATTATACTGAAACTGATAAGGAGAATATCTTCTCACCCCAAACCCGCGATAATTGTAATAATTGGAATTCCTGTAAAATGGATTTGTCCGGAATGGATCATTAAAAATATCATTTTGATCTCTCTGAACTGCTTCAGTCCTAAATTGAATTGTCTTTTTTTCTCTCTCTCTTTCAGGTAGCGGAGAACCAAGATCTATTTTTCTTTGTATTTTATTTCTGTTGGTTTTAGTTATAACCGCCAACATATCCACCTGCTGCTTTTGAAAATCATCCTTTAGATCGAGAAAATTTCCATTGGGAAGATCAAAATCTGATTCTGTCTGCCAGGTAAAACTAAAATCTCTCCAGGTGTTCTCAATAGCCCGGTTACCAATTTCAAAATCCTTCGGATCCCAAAATTCCTGGCCATGTGCAAATCCGCAGCTGAGAATTAAGATTAAGATAAACCTGATTTTCATTGGTGTCATTTTCTTTAAATAATCAAAAATGATGCTAAAGATATTCCATACTTGTAAAAAACAAGAATAAAATATAATTAATCAAAATAAAGTCCAGATCAAGACGTCAAAAATCTCTTAATACTGTATTCCTTGACTTGTTTACTAAAAGAAAGGATCGATTAGATAATTAATCAAATTTTGACGAAGCTAGTTTTTTTATAATTCTAAAAATAAAGACATAAAAGTTAGGGCTTTAATTTTTGCTTTTTCAAGTGGCCTGAAAGCCTTATTTTTACACTGTAAACAAGAAATCGTAATGGCAAAAATAGACTGGAATACCGTAAAGGAATACGAAGATATAACTTATAAAAAATCAAATGGCGTTGCCAGGATTGCGTTTAATAGACCCGAAGTAAGAAATGCGTTTAGGCCCAAAACCACTTCTGAGCTTCTGGATGCTTTCCGTGATGCACATGAGGATACTTCGATAGGAGTAGTTCTTTTGTCGGCTGAAGGGCCCTCAGGAAAAGATGGAAAGTGGGCATTTTGTAGTGGTGGGGATCAAAAAGCCAGAGGTCACCAGGGATATGTGGGAGAAGACGGCTACCACAGGCTTAATATCCTTGAAGTACAACGATTAATACGTTTTATGCCTAAAGCGGTAATTGCGGTTGTACCGGGTTGGGCAGTTGGAGGAGGTCATAGCCTTCATGTTGTTTGTGATCTTACTCTGGCCAGCAAGGAACATGCGATCTTCAAACAAACCGATGCAGATGTTACCAGTTTTGATGCCGGTTATGGTTCAGCATACCTTGCTAAGATGGTGGGCCAGAAGAAAGCAAGAGAAATATTCTTTTTAGGAAGAAATTATTCGGCGAAGGAGGCTTATGAAATGGGAATGGTAAATGCCGTAATCCCTCACGATGAACTTGAAGATACTGCCTATGAGTGGGCCCAGGAGATACTTGCTAAATCACCAACTTCAATTAAAATGTTGAAGTTTGCCATGAACCTTACGGATGATGGTATGGTCGGTCAACAGGTGTTTGCAGGTGAAGCCACGAGACTTGCTTATATGACGGATGAGGCCAAAGAAGGAAGAAATGCATTCCTGGAGAAAAGAAAGCCTAATTTCGAAAAGAAATGGATACCATAATCTTATAAATAACATCAGGTTATTAGTTTAGCCTGTTGAACTATTTTTTCTGCAATTTCATCAGGCACCTCTTCTTGTAAGAGGTGTTTTGATCTTACCGGGTAAATTTCCTTTACATCAGTATATTTCAAAACATCTCCTCCATATTTTTTTATATTTAGTGCCGGATCGTTTTTACCCCAGATGGCTTGAATAGGATAATTTACATTCTTCAATGCCTGTAAGCACAGAGCCTGAAACTGATCTGTCTGCTCAAAATTCCGCATGATTTTTAAAAATGCTTTTCCTCCGTCTTCCTTTTTTAGTAAATCCACATATGCATTGATTTCCTCTTTAGAAATATTACTGGAATCACCTACACCCATTAAGTTGAACATTATTGGCCAGCTAAGGTGATTTATAGATTTTAGTTCGGCCTCTCCAACTAATTTTATTTCGAAGGGACGCATCACCAGAGGCTTTTGAAAGTTTGCAATATCGATCATGGTGTTTAGGATCGTAAGAGATCTTATTTTCTCAAGATTCTTCGCGGCTAATGCAAATCCTATAGGTCCTCCAATATCGTGCACCACAAGATGATAACTTTCAATTTGCATTTCATCTATGACTTTTTTTAGAAAATCGGCGAAATTCGAAAATGTATAATCAAAATTTTCAGGTCTATCGCTTAGTCCAAGTCCGGGCAGGTCTATAGAGATACCTCTCATTCCTTTTTCCGCAAGTTCCTGTATAATCTTTCGATAAAGGAAGGATGAAGTAGGAACGCCATGTATGCAGATCACTGCTTCACCAGAACCCTCATCAAGAGCGAAGGTATTAATTCCTTCTATGTTAAGATACTTGCCAGATCTTTCATGTGTCCTTATAACTCTATCTACACTTCCTGCCATTATTTGAATTTTGGATTATTTAATTTACAATAATCAAAAGGGAAACAATTCTAATTTATGATAAGGATAGGTTAAAGCTCTCCAAAAAAGAAAGCCATGCATATGGGCATGGCTTTATGAATCTATAGGGTTTTTAGTTATCTCAACTTAGGATACTTATCTGGATTGGCTTCGTGCATAATAGAATAGATCTTTTCGAAGATATCTTCAGGAGAAGGTTTAGAAAAATAATCTCCATCGGTTCCGTAAGCAGGCCTGTGCTCTTTTGCTGTAAGGGTTTGGGGTTTGCTATCGAGATACCTGTAGGCATTTTGTTCTTCTAGGATCTTATTAAGGATATAAGATGATGCTCCACCTGGTACGTCTTCGTCAATTACCAGTAACCTGTTTGTTTTTTGTACACTTTTTACAATATCGTGATTCAGATCAAAAGGAAGTAAGGACTGAACATCAATAACTTCTGCATCTATATCTACTTCCAGTAACTCCTTGGCAACATCCTCTACAATACGAAGCGTAGAACCGTAAGATACCAAAGTGATATCGCTACCTTCCCTTACTGTTTCTGTAACACCAATGGGAGTTTTAAACTCACCAAGGTTATTAGGTAGTTTCTCTTTTAATCTATAACCATTAAGACACTCAATCACAAGAGCAGGAGTATCCAGATCTAGCAGGTTATTGTAGAACCCTGCGGCTTTGGTCATATTTCTTGGCACCAGAACATACATGCCTCTTACAAGGTTTAATATTCCTCCCATTTGTGAGCCACTATGCCAGATTCCTTCCAGACGATGACCTCTCGTCCTAACGATAAGCGGTGCAATTTGTTTTCCTTTTGTCCGGTAATAAAGTGTGGCAAGATCGTCACTCATACCCTGGAGGCAATACATCACATAATCAAGATACTGTATTTCTGCTATGGGTCTTAGTCCGCGCATGGCCATTCCAATTCCTTGTCCAAGAATGGTGGCCTCCCTTATACCCGTATCTGATACCCGGTATTTTCCAAATTTTTTCTGAAGTCCTTCAAGACCTTGGTTAACATCTCCTATTTCTCCGGAATCCTCACCAAAGATCAAAGTTTCAGGTCTATTGCTGAATATATTATCAAAATTGTCTCTCAGAATTATTCTGGCATCTACTTCTGGTGATTCATCATCATAAGTTGGAAGAACCTCAGTAAATGTATTTTCTTCTTTATACAGGTGGGAACCATATTCCTCGTAGGCTTGCTCACTATAATCTTCAAGCCAGTCAATTAATGCTTTTTTCTCTGCCGAATCCTCGCCTATAAGATATCTAAGGCTTCTTCGCGCAGCCGATACCACATCCTTTTTCAAGGGTTCACGGTTTCCGGCCAGTTCTTTTTTTATCGAATTGATGAAATTGGAATTGGCACTTTTCTTAGCAGCTTCTTCCAATAAATGAACAAGTTCTTTTTGTCTGGAAAGTGTAGGCTTTAAATAGGCACTCCAGGCATTCTGTTTTGCGGTACGAACCTGCTTTTTAATTTGTTTTTCAAGATCTGTAAGCTGATCTGAAGTGGCGAAATCATTTTGAATAATCCATTCACGAAATTTAAGATTACAGTCGTGCTCTTTTTCCCAGTTCAGTCTTTCTTCGCTTTTATATCTTTCATGGGAACCGGAAGTGGAATGACCTTGCGGTTGAGTAAGTTCCACAACATGAATAAGCACAGGACAATGTTCCTTTCGTGCAATTTTAGATGCTTTTTCGTAAATATCGACCAGGGCAGGATAGTCCCATCCTTTCACAACGAATATTTCGTAGCCTTCATTCTCTTCGTCCCTTTGGAAACCACTCAGGATTTCTGAAATATTTTCTTTTGTGGTCTGATGCTTTGCATGCACGGAGATACCATATTCATCATCCCAAACATTCATAACCATTGGTACCTGTAGTACACCTGCAGCATTAATGGTTTCCCAGAAATGACCTTCACTTGTGCTTGCGTTTCCTATGGTTCCCCAGGCAATTTCATTTCCGTTATCAGTGAATTTATCGGCATCTATTCCTTCTACATTTCTATATATCTTGGAAGCCTGGGCCAATCCTAAAAGTCTGGGCATTTGTCCTGCAGTAGGAGAAATGTCAGAACTGGAGTTCTTAATTTCCATTAAGTTTTTCCAGTTACCATCTTCATCGATACTATGGGTCATAAAATGACCTCCCATTTGTCTTCCTCCAGACATGGGTTCGTTTTCAAGGTTGGTATCGGCATAAAGTCCGGCGAAAAATTGTTCCGCGGTCAATTCACCAATTGCCATCATAAATGTTTGATCCCGATAATAACCTGAGCGAAAATCACCTTTTTTAAAGGCTTTCGCCATAGCTAGTTGAGGAACTTCCTTTCCATCCCCAAAAATTCCGAATTTAGCTTTTCCGGTTAATACCTCGCGACGACCAAGTAAACTGCATTCTCTACTGGTAACGGCAGTTTTGTAGTCGTTAAGCACCTGAGATTTAAACTCATCAAAAGAAATTGAATTTTCAGTCTGTGTTTCGCTTTGCATGAAGGAATTTTTATTGGAACAAATGTAACGAAAAGTCTGATTAAATACAATTCATGTTTTCGCTATATTATTAAAGATAATGTAATATTTACCTTTATTTTTTAATTATTTCAAAATTAAAAAGATATTAATTACAAATTCGTTGCTAATAATTAAATTGAATTCATAATCTCATCAATTCATTTAATACCACCTCCTTGTGAACAATCTGATTAATGTGTTAAAATCAAGGGCTACTATAAAGCGGATCTTCTGATCGTAGTTTTCATCTCCTATTTCCCAGCCAAGGTTAGAATATACTGGGAAAAATAATTCAAAATAGTCCTGGACAAGGCTAATTCTTATTCCGGAATCGTACTGTAACTTTCCGTTGAAACCTTCATTTTTAACTATACCTACATCTCCATAAGCATAGATCCAGTCCCAGATGTTAGTACTTGCATTAACAGATATCAGCCATTGGTTGGCAAATTCCGGCTGGAGCTGTGATTTAAAGCCACCCTCCGCCACAATGATCTGCTGGCTGAACAGTCCGCTTCCCTGGCTTCTTCCGTAATAATTATAATCGAAAAGGTAGTCTGTTGGTCTATCCAGAGCGAAACTAAAGTAATCATTCGCTTTTGCATCATTATACAGGAAAAAGCCTGAAAAGAAGCGAAGATTTACCTGGCGGTTATTCTTAAATAACTTTCGATATTCCGCAGTAAATGAAATCTTACTGAATTTATCTGAGAGTTGGAAGTCTACACCTCCTGAAAAATACTTCAGGAAATTGGGATTGCTGTATCGGTAATTAACATTAAAAACATTATAATCTGGTTGCAATAGTGTAGCATCAGGATTTTGATCCCGTTGAACCTGAACATTCCTTATAAGAAGCCGTTGCCTTTCATTACTGCGCAGATAGGAATTTCTAAAATAGAAAGCCAGGAAAGGAGTGAATTTCTCATAAAATAAGTTATATCCGTAAGAAAATCTGTTCCCTGATAGGCCATAAGATATGGCATAGAGTTCCTTATTCTCGAACTGGTGGGTGTTTATGAATGAGGCTGAGCCTACTAGAGTATTACTATTAAAACCATATTTAGGAGAAAGTGCAAAATTAAATGTTTTGCTAAGAATCGTTTTGTTATAGAGCTTTGGACCTACCGATATCCCATCATACAGGTTATATTCAAATTCCGGCATAAAAAAGACCTGATGATAGCGTGGGTCTTCCACATCCTGAAGCAATCTGAATTGAATTGGCTTGTCCAGTAATTTCGTGACCCCTTTGTAGTTGTTACGTTGATTGAACTCAGGAACCTCCTGCTCATAATTCAATGCCAGTCTCTCAATGTTAAGCCTTGGGATGCGCACAGTTTTAGTATCCTGTACCTTTTCTACCCATTGTTCAAAAACTACATTTCCGTCATTAAGACCGTAAAGGTTTATAGGCATGTTATTGTTACGTAGATTTTTGACAGTGACTTCAAGAGAATCTTCTTCTTTCTTTAGATCACTTATCTTAAAATCTATTTTCTTATTGGTCTTCACATAATCTTCATAAAACCACTCGATATCCTTTTCCGTATTTTGCTTTAGGATACTTATGAAGTCCTTTTCATTCACAGGTTTCAGCTTGTATTTGGAATAGAATTCTGAAATGGATTCCTCTATAGTTTCCTCTCCTAAAAAGCTTTTGAGATATTCCATACCCACACCCGCTTTGTAGGCATTAGCAATATTCTTATTGAATTTCACCAGAGAGTCCTGACTTGTAACTAGTGGCTGATCCAGATTCATCCTGGCCATGTTCATGTATAAAAACTGATACTGATCATTGAATTCCAGATCGGCTGCATGAAACCATCTTAGACCGATGATCTTGCTTAAGCTTCCTATGAGTTTCATTTTTGGATAATAAGTATCCACATAATCCATCATTAAAGAGATCATGATGGCATCTATTACCCATTTCTCTGTCCTAGGATTCACCAAAATGGTGTTTTTTAGATAATATTCGCTCATCGTTTTGAAGAGCTTTATATCATACTGGAACCCATCAGGGAAGGGTCTTATAAAGTTGGGCAGCTGATTTAGCCCGTATATTGGATTTTTCAAATAATCCTCTCGGGTTATGAATAGATTCTCATGTGGGTATTCTCCGAGTTTTTCCTTTAAGAATCCTACAGATCTTTCGATCAAGGTACTTTTAATGTCATAAGGTATCTCTTCATCTTCGATATTGGTAATCACCTGTTTGGAGTGTGCGCCAATAGATTCGAAAATATAAGACCTGGTAAGATACATTTTGCTATCCAACCTGTTATCTCCAGAAAAGCTTATTCTTTTAAAACCTTTATTAGTTTGAGTTCTTATTAGGTTTAAAGCAGAGGCAGCATAGAACTCAGTTGGGATATCAAGGGTTATAGCTATATCATAAGGCTTAACATACTGCAATCCTAAATCTTTATGATTATAAAGTTTCCAGCCGTTATCAAGAGGAGCTGGTACCAGGTACCAGTATCTTAATTTATAGTTCCCTTCCTGATCTACACCATAACGGGTAAACTTATCCTCGGGAATTCTCAAGGTATATTTTAAATTCAGACTTATGGAATCTCCCGCGGCGAGTGGCTTTTCCAGTTTAATCCTTATTAAATCCACAACCTCCCCTGGGCGATCCCATTCAAGTAGATTTTTTAAACTGTCTTGAATAAAATTTATTTTTGTGCTACCACGTTCAGCTTCCTTAGCGAAATGGAAACGCCTGGAATAATCTTCTGCAAAGCGTTTAGCAAGAGCTGAACTTTTAGTGCTAAAAGCATTGTTCCAGTCATTAAGATAAATACTTACTAACTCCCGGTTTTCAGTATTTATGAACTTAATGGTTTGGTCTACCTCCAGACTTCTAGTACTGTCCACCAATTTTGCCTGTACAGTGATTTTATTCTGTGCGGATAATGCTCCAGAAATCGAAAATAATATCAGGAAAATCTGAAGGTATCTCAAGTGAAAAATTGATTTAATCTGAAAAGCTATCGGGTTTAAATATAATCAAACTTTGATACCTTCAATAATGCTATTGACTAGAAATTTGGACTTAAATTATATTCATCATAGAATTTGTCCAGGATCTCTATCACCTCGTCTTCTGTATCTACAACCTGAACCAGATCGATGTCAGCTTCACTGATGTTTTTAAAGCTGTCCAGTAGTGTGGATTTTATCCAGTCTACAAGTCCGCTCCAGAATTCACTTCCAACAAGAATGATAGGGAATTTATCGATCTTATGAGTTTGGATAAGGGTGATAGCTTCAAATAATTCATCTAAAGTTCCAAAGCCACCTGGCATTACCACGAATCCCTGTGAATATTTAACGAACATTACCTTTCTAACAAAAAAGTAATCAAAGTCCAGACTCTTATCACTATCTATGTAAGGGTTATCATGTTGCTCAAAGGGAAGGTCTATATTCAACCCAACAGAAGTTCCTCCGGCGAGGTGGGCGCCTTTATTACCTGCTTCCATGATTCCAGGGCCTCCGCCGGTAATTACACCATATCCATGATCTACGATCTTTTTGGCCACTTTTTCAGCCAGTTTATAATATTTCATATCGGGCTTGGTACGGGCCGATCCGAAGATCGATACACAGGGCCCAATCTGACTCAGTTTTTCATAGCCGTTCACGAATTCTCCCATTATTTTAAAAATAGCCCAGGAGTCGTTCGTTTTTATCTCATTCCATGCTTTATTACTATGTGCTCTCATATAATCTCTTAATATCGGTTAGGTTAATTCCTTTTTCAGGAATCTGGCTGTATAACTTTTTTTATTTTTTATGATTTCTTCTGGTGTACCCGTTGCTACAACTTCTCCACCTCCTTTACCTCCCTCGTATCCAATATCTATAATGTGATCTGCCATTTTTATCACATCAAGGTTATGCTCAATGATAAGAACCGTATTTCCTTTATTGGTAAGGGTATTCAATACTTCCATAAGAACTCGAATATCCTCGAAATGAAGACCGGTTGTTGGCTCGTCCAAGATATAAAAAGTATTCCCGGTATCTCTCTTGGAAAGCTCTGTTGCCAGTTTTATTCGCTGCGCTTCACCCCCGGAAAGGGTGGTAGACTGCTGACCCAGACTAATATAGCCTAATCCAACATCTTTAATTGTTTTCAACTTCCGGTAGATTTTCGGGATGTTTTCAAAGAAATTAGTCGCTTCGTTAATGGTCATTTCAAGAATATCGGCAATTGACTTTCCTTTATAGCGTATTTCCAGAGTCTCCCTATTGAACCTTTTACCCTGACAGGTTTCACATTCAACGTATACATCGGGAAGGAAGTTCATCTCTATCACTCGTAAACCACCTCCTTTGCAGGTTTCACAACGGCCTCCCTTGACGTTAAAGCTGAATCGGCCCGGTTTATAGCCTCTTATTTGAGCTTCTGGAGTTTTGGCAAATAAATTCCTGATCTCTGAAAATACCCCTGTATAGGTCGCAGGATTAGAACGCGGTGTTCTCCCGATGGGGGATTGATTTATATCAATAACCTTATCTATATGGTCAAGACCTTTTATACTTTTATATGGCTTGGGTTTTTTAACTCCGTTGAAATAATGGGCATTCATGATAGGATAGAGGGTCTCATTGATAAGAGTTGATTTTCCACTCCCCGAAACTCCTGTTACAGCAATCATCTTACCTAACGGAATACTTATATTCACGTTTTTAAGGTTGTTACCAGTAGCTCCTTTTAATTCGATTTTCTTACCATTTCCTTCTCTTCTTTCCGATGGGATCTCAATTTTCCTTTTTCCGCTTAAATAATCTGCGGTTAGAGTTTCGTGTTCCATGAGCTCTTCTGGAGTCCCCTCACTGATTATTTCACCCCCATGCTTTCCTGCACGTGGCCCGATATCAATTACATGATCTGCCCGCTCGATCATATCCTTATCATGTTCTACCACGATAACCGTATTTCCAATATCCCTTAGAGATTCCAGGGAGTTGATCAATTTTTCATTATCCCGTTGATGCAGGCCTATACTTGGTTCATCCAAGATATATAATACCCCAACCAGTTGAGAGCCGATCTGTGTGGCCAGCCTGATTCTTTGAGCCTCACCCCCGGAAAGCGATTTAGAACTTCGATTGAGGTTTAAGTAGGTAAGCCCTACATCTAGCAAAAACTGGAGTCTTGTTCGAATTTCCTTAATTACCTCCGTAGCAATTTGTAATTGTTTTTCTGAAAGTTTTTCTTCTACTCCTTCAAACCAGGCAAAAAGATCTGTGATATCTAATTGAGCCAGGTCTGCGATATTTTTATCATGTATCTTGAAGTATAAGGCTTCCTTCTTTAGTCTGGTACCCTCACAATCCGGACATATAACCTTATCCATGTATTCTTTAGACCATCTGCGGAGAGAGGAAGAATCGTTATTGCGATAAGTGGTCTCTATAAAATTGGCTACTCCTTCAAAATCTATTTTATAGTCCCTTGTTATTCCAAGAGCTTTAGATTCCCTGGAAAACTTTTCTTTCCCACCATATAGTATCATGTCCAGAGCTTCTCCCGGGATCTTTTCTATAGGGTCATTAAGGCTGAATTCAAATCTTTCAGCAATTAGTTCCAGTTGAGAAAATACCCAGTTTTTCTTTTGTGGACCATGTGGAGCCAGACCACCTCCTTTTATGGACTTCGATCGGTCTGGTATGATCTTATCTATATTTACCTGGTATAGCGTACCAATGCCATTACAGTTAGGACATGCACCTTTTGGAGAATTAAAGGAAAAACTATTGGGTTCCGGACTTGGATAACTGATGCCCGTAGTAGGGCACATTAAATTCCTGCTGAAATACCGAATTTCTCCGGTTTCCTGGTCAAGGATCATCAAAGAATCGTCCCCGTGATACATTGCTGTTCTGATACTTTCAGATAATCTTTTTTCTGAATCCGGTTTATCCTCAATCTTTAGGCGGTCGATTACAATCTCTATATCATGAGTTTTGTATCGATCCAGTTTCATCCCTTTTTCTATATCAAGAACTTCCTCATCTGCCCTTACTTTTACAAATCCCTGTTTTGCGATTTGTTCAAAAAGCTCTCTATAGTGTCCCTTCCTGCTTTTAACCACGGGAGCAAGGATACTTACTTTTCTACCATTGAATTTTTCAAGAATTAATTCCTTGATCTGGGAATCAGTGTAACTCACCATCTTCTCGCCGGTGTTATAACTGTAGGCATCAGCAGCCCTGGCGAATAACAACCTTAAAAAATCGTAAATCTCGGTGATGGTCCCAACAGTACTTCGCGGATTTTTACTGGTAGTTTTCTGTTCTATTGCAATAACTGGAGATAAGCCTTCAATCTTATCCACATCAGGTCTTTCCAGGCTTCCTAAAAATTGCCTTGCATAAGCTGAAAAAGTTTCAATATACCTTCGCTGTCCTTCCGCATAAATAGTATCAAAAGCCAACGAGGACTTACCCGATCCAGAGAGACCTGTTATTACTACAAGTTTTTCTCTTGGAATGCTTACATCAATATTTTTAAGGTTATGAACTCGGGCTCCTAATACTTCTATTGTATCTTCAGTTTTTGCCATAAATTTTTTCAAGATTGCAAAGTTACTTATTCAATCATTATAAAGAAAACATATGTCAATCTACTGATGTTAAGATACCTGTAAAATTTCGCTAAGAGGTTCGATTTTTCAAATTATGTAGAATTAAGGTGACCCGATAAGGTTTTACTCTTGTCTCTTAAAATCACGAATTCAGCAGTTATTTAAGTAATTGAATGTCAGTATAATATTACCTTAATTTTTATTTTATATACGTGAAATCACGTATATTTGATTTTCCTAATATTCACTTCCCAAATCTTTTTTTACATACAGATGCGCGATGTATGAGTTTGAGACCTCCCCGGTCTTGAGTTTTATTTAATGTAATTTAATTTAATGTCGTCAGAAGATGGAGAAAAGACAATTGCTTATTGTTAGTAAGAACAAGGTTTTTACTGAAAATATCCAGGAAAAAGTAAGCACACATTATAATATTACGATTGAGAAGTCCATTCATACAGCATATAATACTGCAATGAATCTGTTACCGGACGTAATTCTTTTCGACAAGACCTCGTACACCCGAAAATCAGATTTTAAGAATATCAAAAACTTCAAATCCACTCATTTCCTTGCCAAGAGTGTTCTTATGGTGTATGCTAAAAAACAGGAATTAGGTATTCTTCAGAAAAGATATAAGACTCTTATCAATGAATTTATTCCCGAGAATATAAGCAACGAATTTATTGCAGAAAAGGTCAAAAAATATGCGCTTAGTAATCATCACAATATTAATTACTGGCACGAATGTTTTATGGGGCTGTTCAATTTGATGGCGAAACCAATAGTATTACTACAGCAAAATACCATTATTGCAATGAACGATGAATTCAAGAAAACATTTAAAATTGAAAAATTAAATGGCTTGAAATTAACCGATCTTGTTAACATTGAAAATAAAGCAAAATTAAAAACCAGCTTGAGAAATTTTGCTCGTAGAAAACATATGAAGGCTGTTACTAATGCTTCTTTGCTGATCCATCCTGATAAGTTGAGAAATGCCCGAATAAGTTTCTCAATACTTAGCAGATATATTAATGTTCAGTTTATCATGGTTATTGATTTTTCAGGAGATGAGTTTACAATAGATCAAAGTGTGGGAAGTCATTCAGATCAGGTCGAGAAATGTTTCGAGGAGAACAGCGAGCTGGCCGAGTTTAGCTTCACAAAACGGGAAAAGGAGATTATAATATTGCTATGCAAGGGGTACAAGACAAAAGAAATTTCTGAAACCCTCTTTATTTCTCCTAAAACCATAGAAAAACACCGTTCAAATATTATCAAACGCACTAATTCAGAGACCATTCTGGAAAGCATTATTTATGCGATAAATCACAACCTCGTAGATCTTCCATCTTCATAGTTTGATGCTAAACTGTTGTTAAAATTGAAAAGGTAGGGTTTTCACCTATGCTGTCACATCTAAGTCCTTCTTACATTTACTCAACTTATTAGAGTCATCCCATTTCACTCCTGTTTTGACTCCTGCTTTTGGGCTACGCAAATCCCCCAAATCTCTACATTTTTTTTGAAAATTGAATTAAATCTCCAACCAGGAGGTCAATTATATTTATTAACCAAAAACTTTGTTTATGAAAAATTAAAGTCACTCCCACCTGCTTAGCACGAAACCCAAATCAATTATTAGATCTGTTACTAATCCTCTATATCAGAATAGTTAGGGGAATACGTATAAAAATTAACCATTCTAAATTATTAATAACGAAAACTTTGTGATTATGAAAAAAATTAAATCCTTTTTGGCTTATTTAGCTGTTTTTACACTGCTATTAGCCGGATGTAGTAAAGATGATCCAGCTAGCCTGGTAGATGATCCAGTTGCTGAAAACGCTGTAGAACTCTCCTTTAGATCAGTATTAAATGATCTTTCCAACAGAGCAATATCTTCAATGAGCAAATCGCATTTCGATGCGATTCCAACATGTTCAGATGAACCTGCCGCAATAGCCGTTCTTCAAATTTCTTATGAAGGACAGGCGCCTGAAACAACAGGAGATATTGCAGTAGATATTCTATCTGATAATAATGGTCTTTTTACTGAATATTCAGACCTGCTTAAAGTCCCTGTGCCAAACAATGGTTCGGTTACTGTAAGCCTTGATAGTTTCATGGTTTATGACGGAAACAGTACCAATGAATTGCCATATGGTAATTTAATCTGGGTTGCACCCATGGAATCTGTAGAGGGCGAATTTGATGGATATGTAGATCACGCCCTTCCTTTTACTTTTGAAGTTCAGGATGGGACTAAACCTTATATAGATGTAGAAGTTCTATGTTTTGATCGTAGAATGGTGAATGAGTATGGATATGCATTCTTCGATCTAGTACCAGGAAAAGTATATCCGTTCTGTTTCTTTGCTAACTATTGTCCTAATGGAAGGCATTATGTTGGTAATTATGAGATAGACCTATGGTATGATGATGGAGACACCAGGATACAATTATATAATAATTCTAATCCAGACGTCAATGTTGGCGGTATGTCTGCAGACCCTCTTTGTCTTGTTGTTCCGGAATCACCATTTGAAGATTCCAGTGTACCTTATTTATTCTATACGGTAACACCTTTGGATTGGCCAGGCAGTTATGGAGATATAGCGAATACTCCTTCTGAAGAGTTTGGCTTAAGCTGGGATGACGTTGCTTCTTTATTGAACGATGATGGTGAAACTGCCGAGTATCTTCACTTATTTATAGGTTGTGAACCGCCAGTAGTACCATGTCCCGGAATTCCGAGACCAGGTGATATGGACGGAGACTGTGTGCCAGATAATGATGATGAGTGTCCGGAAGAGCCAGGAACAATTGGAAACTTCGGTTGCCCGGATGATGAGTGTCCAGGAGACGATCCTGATAATGACGGAGTCTTTGGTGAATGTGACCTTTGTCCGGATGCACCAGGTACCTTTGATAATTTTGGATGTCCATTGGATGATTGTGTAAGTGATACTGATGGCGATGGTGTAAATGATTGTGAAGACACTTGTCCAGATGTTGTTGGAGATCCATCTAATGAAGGTTGTCCTTTTGAGGATCCTGAAGAAACCTGTGAAACAGCATTCATGTATGGTGATACTGAAATTAACAGTTTCTCGAATACCAACCGTTGGGGATGGGCTGAATTCTTTGGCAACGGAGATGATATGGAATCATATCCAATTTTTGCCGGAGCCGGTCAAAACGATCCTGCTAATGGAGTTCAGATAGGTTTAGCTTCCATAATGATTGTTGATGGAATGGTAAACCTTGAGATCACTCTGGATGATGATGTTTCGCTTACCGAGCTTCACGTTAATCTGTCTGATAACGAACCATCAGGTTCTGTTGCGAAAGCTCCCGGACAGTATAACATGAATGACATGGTAGATACAGGAACCTTGAGTTACACCTTCGAAAATTTCACCGGATTTGGTGATGACTTCTGGATCATTGTTCACGCAGTGACATGTTATCCTGAGGAATAATAATAGAAATGAAAGCCATTCCGATAAAATTGTCGGAGTGGCTTTTAATAATTAACCATTCTAAATATTAAATCAAACATTATTATTATGAAGTTTTTTAATAATTATCTAACATATATTGCGATTCTCGCTTTGATATTCTCTTCCTGTAGTAAGGATGAGCCAGCAGGAACCGCAGACTCTCCAGAGGTTCAGTTTGTGGATCTCTCTTTTGGAGCAGTTTTAAATGACCTTTCAAACCGGGCAATGTCATCTATGAGTAAAACTCATTTTGATGCGATTCCCGATTGTTCAGAAGAATTACCTGCAATAGCAGTTTTGGAAATTTCTTACGAGGGCCAGGGTGAATCCACTATGGGTCCAATTGTAGTAGATATTCTTTCTGATGAAACCGGATTCTTTACAGATTATTCAGATCAGTTAAAAGTTCCAGTACCAGATAATGGCTCTGTCTCAGTTAGTCTGGATAGTTTCATGGTCTATGATGGTAATAGCACACCGGAAATGCCATATGGAAATCTTATCTGGATCGCTCCGGTAGAATCTGAAGAAGGAGAATTCGATGGTTATGTAGATCAGTCTCTGCCATTTAGCTTTGATGTCGAGGATGGTACAAAACCTTACATTGATGTTGAAGTACTTTGCTTTGATCGTAGACTGGTAAATGAGTATGGATATGTATTCTTTGATATTTTACCAGAAGTGATCTATCCGCTTTGTCTGTTCGTCAACTATTGTGACGAAAATGGAAGA
>CAYWAB010000016.1:0-26524 GCA_964456105.1 uncultured Christiangramia sp.
TTTCACGGGTTAACTGTTACCCCGGTCAATTTTATGCATAACCGTCTTCAGGTCTTTGGTTTCAGAATAGAAGACTTTGCATATCTAACCGACCTGAAGTCCATAGAGGATGAGGAAGTGGCCAAACTTAAAGATCTCAAGGTTTTGGTAGTGAGCGCACTTAGAATTGAGCCACACCATTCCCATTTTAATTTAGAGGAAGCCCTTGAGTTTATTGAAAGAGTAAAGCCTGAAAAGGCTTATTTAACACACATAAGCCATATGCTAGGATTTCATGAAGAAGTCGAAAGCAATCTCCCGGAGAATGTACATCTGGCTTATGACAACCTAAAACTGGAGATCTAACATGAGGAATAAAATTTTAATGTACCTCTTTATATTCACTCTATTGTTTGCAATTTTCATCTATGTGAACGACAAACGAATTCTGGATGCTAAACAGGAAAAAATCGGATCTCTGGAGACCCAGTTGGCCGAAGCTGAAGCTGAAAAGGAGATCGCCATCTCCAAAAATGAAGATTACTTTAGCCTGATGGGTAATGAAGATGCCATCACTTATTTTGAAAATAAAGGTATAGATACAAAAGATATTATTGCCAGGATCGAGGATGCCTTAATAAGCAATAACAGCGCTACAGAAGACAATCCTTTAGTCCCTCTTGCCGGAATGGAAGGGAATATGCGTATCAACAAAATAAAGGTATTAAACCATAAATGGGTGATAGCAGATTTTACCGACGGGACTTACTGGGGAGAAGTTTTCTTTACTTATGAAGTAGATGAATCTGGAACGATTACATTCTATCCCGAAAACTCTTTTATTTATCCTACTTACTAGATTCTTTCTTTGAGCCAGTCTTTTAATTCGAAGAAATTCTGAGGAGCCACTCCATGTCCTACGGGAAATTCGGAATAGGTATTTTCGATTCCGAGACTATCAAGAAAAGGCTTTGTTTTTCTTGCCCATTCTACTGGGATAACCTGGTCTGCTGAACCGTGAGAGCAATAGAACTTAAGCCCTGAGAAGTCATTATTTTTAAATCCTTCCCTTAGAATTCCCTGATTTATGTATCCGCTAAGGGCTACAACATTTCTAACCTTTTCCGGAAAAGAAAGTGCCACCGCATAACTTAATATGCTACCCTGACTAAAGCCAAGTAGATTGATGTTTTCAGGATCTGCGGGATAATTTTCAATTACTTCATCAATGAATTTTACAATCAGGTCCCTGGAGGTAATGGCTTGTAAATCATCACTGAATTTCCCATCATTATTGTCCCAATGTATTGCATACCATGCATTTCCAAATGGTTGCATAGTGTAAGGTGCCTTCGCTGAAATTATGAGAAGTTCTTCAGGAAGTTCATCGGCAAAAGAGAAAAGATCATTTTCATCACTGCCGTAACCATGCAGTAAGATCAAGACTGGTGCTTTATCGGAATCAACTTTTGGTTTTCTTATAAGGTGTTTTAAGGATAAATTCTTACTCATTATGAAATTGTACTAAACCATTTTTGAAATAGAGGACCCAGAACAGGAACTTCCATAGTTTCTCCTTTGATCGCATAAAACAACCCATAACCCCATAAAACTATAAAGAAGATATAGAATGCCCCTACGATTATTCCACTATCAAAAAGTCCCATCAAAGCCCCAATCAAATAAAAAGTTATGTGAATTCCAAATGCCTGCCTGATGTGGAAACTTGCAAAAGGATCTTTAGGATCCAAATTCATAAAATATGCGATGATAGTTCCTATTATGGTGATATAGGAAACAATGCCTGTAGTTTTTGCCTGACCTGATGGATTCATGATTGAGAATTATTTAGAAATAAGACCATTTTCAGTGATAACACCCCAGGCCTTACCTTTTAGTTGTTTATTTAAAAATATACTGTTTTGCGATGATGATATTATATCCTTTTTGGTAAATGAATATTCCTCATCGGGTATAAAAAGACTTATGTCTGCTTTGTTACCTTCCTGAATACTACTAGTTCTAAGATTGAATCTTTCTTTACCTCTGGTGAGGTAATTAATAGTTTCTTCGACTGAGAATAATTTTCCCAAAGCACCAAAAGCTGATTCCAGTCCAATGCTGCCAAATAAGGCATTGTCAAATTCCACCTTTTTATGTTCAATATCTATGGGATTATGGTCTGAAGTCACCATGTCTATAGTACCCTCCTTCAATCCTTTTATTAAGGCTTTTGCATCTTTATTCGTACGAAGAGGAGGGAGAACCTTTGAATTCGCGTCAAATTCCTTTAACTCCTCATCATTTAGCACCAGGTTGTGAATGGCTACGCTGCACGTAACATCAAGGCCTTTTTTCTTAGCTTCTTTGATCAGTTTTACCGACTTTTCAGTGGAAATTGTAGGTATATGAATTTTTCCTCCGGTATATTCCAGAATATAAAGATCTCTTGTGATCTGTAACTCTTCAGCCAAATTGGGAATTCCTTTTAATCCTAAGGAGGTGCTTACTTCATGTTCATTTACATTCCCTGAACCTGAGATCCGTCTTTCCAAAGGGAAACTCTGGATGAGTGCATCAAAATTTTGAGCATATTGTAAGGCGATCTTTAAGAGATTAGGGTTGCTAACAGGGGTTTTATAATCACCAAAACTTATGGCTCCGGCCTCTTTCATGTCCAGTAATTCAGCTAGGTCTTTGCCTTCACTTTTCATGGTCAAGGCCCCAACAGGATAAAGGTGTACAGGATGATTATATGATTTAGCTTTTACTGAAGCGATACTTCCACTATGGTCAAGCACAGGGTAGGTATAGGGATTTAGTGCAACTGCAGAGAATCCCGATTTTCCGGCTGTATCTAATCCATTAGCGATAGTCTCCCGGTCCTCATAGCCAGGTTCCCCAAAACAAACGCTGCTATCAAACCAACCTTGGGAAATATGAAGATTTTTAACTGAGATTTCTTGATCTGCTTTTTCAGAAATGTTCTTTTTAATTTTTCTAATGATCCCGTTTTCAATGAAAACATCGAGTTTCTTTTTATTGTAAGGCGAGGTTTCATCAACTATTGTTACCGATTTTAAGAGTAGCTTCATTTAAGGAATTTTAGAAGTAACATTTCTATAACTAAAAAGATCAATGCAAAAATAACAAACCATTTCCAAAGTGCATTAATTTGAGATGAAGCATTCACTTTCTCAAAAAACTCATTAATGGTCTTATATAAGTTTAAATCTTGAAGATTCGAAATTTCAGTATATGCCAATTTACTTTCTGTCCTAGCGTAGTTAAAACTTATGGTTGAAACGTCTGTTTTACTGGCTTTTACAGCAAAGTTTCCAGCATTAAGATCAATATTGTCGATACTTATTTCTATTCGGTTACCAAAATTTTGCTGTAACGGAATAAGATCAGATTCAGCAGTTTCCAAATGCAAAACCTCGTCTTTAGACAGTTGTACCGGAATGTCAATTTTGCTTGAAGTATTGGTAAGGTAATAGAGTTGATTATTTTTCAAGGATTTCAGCCCGATCTGATAGAAAATAGGCACTACCAAGGGAGAATTAGTGAAATTGGAGTTTTCCGAATTTATTGGAGCCGTAAAAACAAAGACTGAATTGTTTTCAAGAAGGAAAGGCTGATTATCCTGATAATTAAGTATAGGAGTTCCCCCCGTTATATTGAAAGAAGTTAAGGTTTTTGGATACTCAAAGTTTTCAGTTCTGTCTTCAAAAACATCAACTAATAATGGGTGATCAAATTCGATACTCGTAATGAGTCTTTCTTCCTGTATTCTTTTGCTCAGTTCACTAAAACCTAATCTTTGAATTAGGCCATTGTAATTTCCCCCGCTAGCAGAAGGAATGATTATTAGGGAAGCTCCATTAAGCCTTGTGTTTTCCAGGTTGGTGATTAAGGAGTTGGGAACAGTAGAAGGTTCATTAACTATGATGAGATTGGCCGAATTAAGTTTGTTGAAATCTATTTGCGCAGGCTTAAATCTTGAGATCTCGAATTCAGGCTCCGTGAATATTCTGTTAAGAAAGTCTTCATTTTGTTCAGAAATAATAACTACCTGTTTGGGTTGGTTTTCCCGGATATTAAAGAATAATCTATTATCATATTTTAGTCCTGAGTCCTCGATTTCAATTCTTCCATTTTCTACTTTTCTGTTCTGAAGAGTAAAAGAGATTTCACCATAATTATCTTCCAAGTCCACGCTATTCCTCCCGAGGAGTTCCTCTCCATTTAAAACAGATACCACAACAGGTTCGGAAACTTCCCTGTTGGAACTTAATTGAATATTCAAATTCAAGGTTTCCGGATTCGAGGATTGTATATAAGCCGTATCAAGGCTGATATTAATGAAATTCTGTGCCCTTTTTGGGATCAAATTAATTTCATAACCCAAATCATCAAAATCATTGGGGATTTCCAGGTTCTCCTGAAAATCTGAAATTATAATGAATCTATTTTTTGAGCTAGGATAGTTTCTGAAATAATTTTGGGCACGAACCTGAAGGTTTCTGAAATCTGGTGTTTTTGAACTAAAATCAATATCGAGGAGTTCGTTTTTAACGGAAGAACCAGAACTAAGTAATCCTTCTGAATCGTTAGTTAAAAAGGTAAAATCTTCATTTATTTCGTTTCCAATCAACTGGTTAATGATATTCTGCAATAGAGTTCCGGAACCTTCCGGTGCTTGCATACTAAAAGAATTATCGAGATAAAAGAGATTCCTGGTTTCTTTTAAGGCTGTTTGGCTTGCTGGAATATATGGTTGGGCAAAAGCCAGGATCAAAGACGTGTAAAGTAATAGCCTGGTAAATAGGACCAGAAACTTTTTTAACTGAGAACTTTTCCTGGTTTCCTGAATTACTTTTTTTAAGAATTTTACATTGGTAAAGTCTTCTTTCTGGAATTTCCTTAACCGAAATAAATGAACAATTATCGGAATTATAAGCAGGAAGAGCGCATACAGTAATTCCGGATTTTTAAAATGCATATTCGGGTAAATGATTTCTCAAATATAGAAAAGGAAATTCGAACGCTCCCTATATCCTTTTGATATGAAATTTAAAAGTACTTCCAACGCCTGGTTCAGATTCTAGGCTTATGGCTCCGCCCATAGACTCTATTAGTTTCTTAACAGTGGCAAGGCCAATTCCACTACCTACATTGCCATCCCTGTCTGCCATTTCCAGAGTGGTGAAAAGATCGAATATTTCTTTGAACTTTTCTCTTGGGATACCTTTCCCGTTATCCTTGATCTCGAAGAAATAATATTCTTCATTCTTCGAAAAACTTATATCGACCTTTCTGGTTTCCTTATCATTATACTTTAAAGCATTACTAATAAGGTTCATAAATACTTGAGTTAGCGCCGCTTTATTGACATTATGAAGTATTTCATCATCCGGATAACTAATCTCGATATTATCAGAAACCTGATAAAGGTCCACGATTCCCTTTAATAGCTTTCCAAGATCCACACTTTCATAATCTTTTTCAAGAACGTGATCACTCCTGTAAAAACTAAGAATGCCATCCACGTAATTCCTAAGTGAATAGGAAGATTCTATAAGGAACTGAAGATATTCTTCTGTTTCCTCGTCGAATTTGCCTTTATTTTCATCTCTTAAAAGTTCACTTAAGGAAATTATATTGGCAAGGGGTGATTTCAGGTCATGAGAAACCAGACTTGCAAAGCGCTCCAATTCCTGGTATTTTTCCTTGAGTTTATTTTGTACCTGGTAAAGCTGGTTCTTTTGTTTTCTGAATTCGAATAGATTCATTGTTTGCCTCGCCAGCGCTTTTAAAGCTTTTATTTGGATTGTAGTAAGCTCTTTTTCCTCTACGTCAAAAATACAGAAAACCGCTATCGCATGACCATGCGGATTGTGAAGAGGTAATCCCGCATAAAAGGAATACTCACGATCATACTTGCCTTTCGCTTTTTCAAAAATTTCCGGTTGTGTGGATTTTTTAAAAATGACCAGGGAATCCTCCATGTGGATGGCTCGATCACAAAAACTATCCCGCCGGTCAATTTTGGAAATAGTAGCTCCGTATACCGATTTGTTCCAGATGCTTTCTTTATCTACGATGCTTATCTTGGCAACCGGTACTTTGCAGGTTGCAGCTGCCATGAAAGTGAGATTATCATAATCTTCGTCTGGGCCGGAATTAATAATCGCATATTCCTTCAAAGCAGCTCTCCTGAGCTTTTCATTGAACGGAACTAGTTTTTCCTGCATTTCTCTTTGAATGTAGTTTAAAGTTATTCAAAAATAAAATAACTTTCATACTAAAATCTCCTAATCTATCGTATCGTGCCTTTTCATGTTGAATTTGAACTCTGTCCATTCCCCTTCAACTGAAGAGATGGAAATTTCTCCTCCAAGGCTATTCACAAGTTTTTTTACCGTAGACAGGCCTATTCCATGACCTTTTCTACCTTGCCTGTCCTTTTCGGCAACGATCGTGAAAAGATCGAAAATATATGGTTGTTTACTCTCAGGAATACCGATCCCGTTATCCTTTATGCTGAAATTATAAAATTCCTTGTTCTCAGTACAGTCTATATCAATGGTAATCTTTTCGTTACTGTTATATTTTAAACTGTTGCTGATAAGGTTCATGAATATCTGGCCGAGTGCTGCAGAATTTCCAAAGATCTTAAGGTTATTATCCGGAAGATTGATCTCACAGTTTTCTGCGATTTGAAGCAGATCAATGATATCTTCGAGTATATCGTTCAAAAAGAATTCGTGGTTCAAATCCTCGTGCATATGATTGCTGCTATAATGATCCAGCAGGCCATTGATGTACTCGCTCAGGGTAAGTCCGGAGTGTTTTAAATAGTTAAGATAATCTACTCCTTCATCATCAAGTTTACTTGAATATTTAGCTTTAAGGATATCTGCCGTTAGAATCATATTGGCAAGTGGCATCTTGAGGTCATGTGAAACGGTACTGGCGAACTCCTTAAGGATCCTGTTGTTTTCATCCAGGTCATTCTTCATCCTTTCCAAAGCCTGATTCTTTCTCCTGTATTCAAAAAGTAATTCCACCTGCTTCCCAAGGGCCTTCATTGAAGCCTTTTGATTCTCGTCAAGTTTGTTTTCTTTGGTGTCCAAAACACACAAAGTTCCTAATGGGAGGCCTTTACCATCAAGAATAGGTACGCCGGCGTAATATCTTATTCCATCCTCTTCGGCTATAGCAAGGGGGTTGTCTTTAAACCTAATATCATCCAGAGTGTTTTCTACTTCGAATATTTGCTCAGGTTCCAAAATAGCATGACCGCAAAAAGACAATTCTCGTTTGGATTCGGTCATGGTTGTTCCAAATTTAGACTTGAACCAATTCCTTTCCGAATCCAGAATGCTAATTATCGCTATTGGAGTCTTGCAGATTTGGCTTGCCAGTAAGGTGATACTATCGTAAGTTTCTTCAGAAAATGAATCCAGGATCTTAAGATTCTTAATAGAATCCAGTCTTTGTTGTTCATTAATCGGAATTGCCGGGGTGACCATATTTGAATGTTATTATAACTGTTAAAGAAAACTAAAAAAAATTACACTGGCAAGCGTTAGAAGCTTCCATTCTCGAAAACTCCAAGGCCAAATAATGCAAAGTCATATTTCACCGGATCCATAGGGTCCATTTTCCTTAGATTTCGATCCAATTCTTGAAGTGCTTTTGCATCGTTAGCTTTTCTTTTGATCAACTTCAATTTTCTTGCAACATTTCCGGAGTGGACATCCAAAGGGCAGGAAAGTTTGGCTGGTGAAATGGATTTCCATATCCCGAAATCTACTCCGGCATGATCATGTCTTACCATCCACCTTAAAAACATGTTTATTCTTTTTGCAGCCGAGTTTTTTAAAGGATCGCTAACATGTTTTTCGGTTCTCCTTTGGTGAGGTAGCTCGAAGAAAATATTCTTGAAATGATGTATAGCAGGTTGTAAGCTGTCTTTTTCAGCGTAGGTATTGAAGATAGCCTCAAGTCCATGATGATTTTGATAGATATTCTTCAAGGCTTTTATAAAGTAAGCTAGATCTTCATGATTAAAAGTGCGGTGTACGAATCCTTCAGTTTTTTCAAGATCAATTTCGTCGTGATGTATCACAAATTCATAAGGACTTGAGTCCATTATATCCATCAATTTACCGGCGTTTTTCAAAATACTTTTTCTGTTTCCCCAAGCTATGGTTGCCGTTAGAAAACCTGCTATTTCAATATCCTCTTTCTTTGTAAACCTATGGGGAATCCTGATCGGATCTGAAGCTATAAATTCAGGGGTGTTGTACTGTTCTGCTTTAAAATCTAGAAAAGTCTTTAATTCAGCTTTAGTCAATAAAATTGGATTTTTAAACTATTAAATGATTTTACCATCTACCATGGTTAATTTTCTGTCGGCCATATCCGCAAGTTCTTCATTATGTGTCACTATAACGAAGGTCTGATCAAACTCATCTCTTAATCTGAAAAATAGTTTATGAAGATTTTCTGCAGATTCACTGTCAAGATTACCAGAGGGTTCATCAGCAAAGATAACCGAGGGATTATTGATAAGACTTCTTGCAACGGCTATGCGTTGTTGCTCGCCTCCACTTAATTCTCCTGGTTTATGCGAGGCCCGGTTCTCAAGTCCCAGGAACGATAACAACTCCATAGCCCTTTTTTCTGTATCTTTTTTTGAAGATTTTTGGATGAAGGCCGGGATACAAATATTTTCCAGGGCAGTGAATTCTGGCAAAAGTTGATGAAACTGGAATATAAATCCAATGTGCCTGTTTCTAAACCTGGATAATTCTTTAGAAGAAAGGCCATAAATGTTGGTGTCATTTATTTCTAACCTGGAATCATCTTTTTTAGAAGGTGTGTCCAGTGTTCCTAAAATTTGAAGCAAGGTGGTCTTTCCTGCACCTGATGCTCCAACTATGGATACAATTTCACTCCTTTCGATTTGTAGATCTACCGATTTAAGGACATGTAGGTCACCATAATATTTATGGATGTTTTTCGCAATGATCATATGGTAAAATAAGCGGTTCGAAAATAGCCAAATAAGTAGGATTTACAAAGCCGGCAACATTTTAAGTTAAGTAAGTTTAATTAAAATGAAGTTAAACAGGATCATTTTTGTTTATTAAAAACATAAATTTGATAAACAAAAATATATGTTTGCAGTATGAATAATAAAGATTTGAAGAAAGCCACGCTTGCAGGAGGTTGTTTTTGGTGCACAGAGGCTGTATTTCAAAGGTTAGAAGGGGTAGAAAAGGTAGTTTCCGGATTTACGGGAGGCAGTATAAAAAATCCTGCCTATAGAGAAATAGTTACAGGAAGAACAGGACATGCAGAAGCCATTCAGATAACTTACGACCCTGAAAGGATTACTTATAGGGAGCTATTGTTGGTTTTCTTTGGGACCCATGATCCAACCACCCTTAACAGGCAACAAAATGATATCGGTACACAATACAGAAGTGGAATCTTTTATCATGACGATGAGCAAAAGGAAACCGCTTTACAAGTAATCGAAATGCTGGAAAACGAAAATGCGTTCCAAGATCCTATCGTCACCGAAGTAACTGAGGCATCAGATTTTTATGTTGCCGAAAAAGAACATCAGGATTTTTATAATAGGAACCGGCAACAGCCTTATTGTCAATTCATTATTGATCCAAAGATTACGAAATTAAACAAGTTATTTTCTGATAAATTAAAACAAAACAAGTAAAATGTCCTATAAATATTTTGAACAATACCATGATGAGACCACTGAAAAGCTATGTAATAGTTTTAGGGAAATAATTTCCGGAGTAGGTGAGGATCCAGAAAGAGAAGGAGTTGTAAAAACCCCTGAACGTGCAGCGAAAGCCATGCAATTCCTAACTCAGGGATATTCCATGGATGCCGAAAAAATACTAAAAAAGGCAGTTTTTAATGAAAGTTATGACGAGATGGTGGTGGTAAAAGATATAGAACTTTATTCTTTATGCGAACATCATATGCTTCCTTTCTTTGGTAAAGCCCATATCGCTTATATTCCTAATGGAAAGATCGTTGGATTAAGTAAACTTCCCAGGGTAGTGGATGTCTTCGCTAGAAGATTACAAGTGCAGGAAAGACTTACTCATGATATTCTTGAATGCCTGAATAAAACTTTAAAGCCCAAGGGTGTTGCCGTAGTGATCGAAGCTGTGCACATGTGCATGATGATGCGTGGTGTCCAGAAACAGAATAGCGCGACTACAACTTCCGGTTTTAGAGGTGAGTTTAAAACTATAGAAACAAGGAACGAATTTTTAAAATTGATCAGTTCAGATCTAAAATAAAAATTGGCATTCTATTTGATTTTATTTCTTTAAATATTGAAGATGAATCTATTCAGAAATAAGTTATTCATAAAAGGCCTGATTTTCGATCTTATAGGAATGGTGACTATAGCTATACCGGTAATAGGCCCATTTTTAGATTTAATTTGGGCGCCCTATGCCGCTAAAGCTATGAGTGAAATGTATCCTGGTAAAAAAGGTAAGATTGCCTCGGTTCTGGTATTTATTGAAGAAATTCTGCCGGTGACCGATATAATTCCAACTTTTACGCTGATGTACCTTTATACTCATGTCTGGAAAAAACAGCCGCTCAAGCCTCAGGTGATCGAGGTAGAAAGTTATTAGGTTTGTATTTAATTAGTTGAAAAGGAAAAGGCTGATGTTTTATCATCAGCCTTTTTTTATTTTATAGAATCCATGAAACCGAAAATGAGATGTTCCTCCCGATATTTTCGATTCCGTCAGGTTTTAGCCTCGAAAGATGGGCAATATATGATCTGTCTAATAAGTTGTTCCCACTTATCCTAAAATTCAAAACTGAATTTTCAAATCCTATACTTGTACCAAACCCAGCACCCAATAATCCATATCCCGGAGTTGCGGTTTCAAAGTTGCCAGGATTGTTTTGATCAAAAACATTTCTAAGTCTTAGATAGGCATACTTGTTGGTCAAAACCTCACCACCGTCAAATTCTACCCTTAATGTATTGGTTAGAGAATTTGCCGGGATCAATGGTAGATAGGTATCTTCATCAAGTTTTCCGGTCACAGATTCGAAGCTGCTTTCCAGGTGTAACCAGTCCAGGGGATGAGGGTGGATGTGCACTCCAATTTCCCCTCCATATAAACGAGCATCATCTTGAACATACTGAAATACAGGGTCGTTATCTATGAAATCACCTGTCGGGCTTATGAAAATATAATCATTCACCGAATTATGGAATGCATTAACAAAGGCTTCAAAATGTTTATTTCGCCATTCCAGCGCAAGGTCTACCTGGAAATTCTGCTCATTGGTCAGATCCGGATTTCCTACTTCGTAACGGTTCGCTCCAAAGTGAGATCCATCGGAAGTCAGTTCTGATAGGTTAGGGGCACGAAATCCACTTGCAAGATTAAGTCTGGCGATGAATTTCTGTTCGTATTGATATTTTGCACCCAAAGCACCATTAAAACTGTTGAAATCTCTGTCCAGTGCATCAACTAAGCTACCTTCAGCCTGGAATGCTTCAGTTTCAATGCTTCTATGGTCATATCTTAAACCACCTTGAAAATCCCAGGATTCCAAATGGTAATGGGTGGTTGCAAATACTCCGACATCATTAGTTTTTGCATTAGGAATTAGTATTTCCTCCCCATAATTATCATTGGTCTGAAACATTCCCTGTATTCCTGCGATAGTTTCAAAATTACCAAGATCAGGCAGATTATATTTCAGGTTGTAATTAAGCGTTTCAAGGTGCATTTCAAGGGCGGGTTCTTCTAAAGCCGATTCTTCTTCCTCAGCGTGTTCCTCTTCATTTTCTTCCTCTTCGTGTTCGTGTTCTTCAAACTCCTTGCGGTCGTTATATTGATAACCTATTTTAAAATCTATACTGGAATTTGGAAAATAAAAGCGGTTATCCAGGCTTAATATGTGATTATCTATTTCCTGAAAAGGTAGTAGCGGATCCTTATCTGTGGTTTGTTCTCCAATACTTTCAGGAATTCCTATCTCACTTCGGTTAAAATTGTAGCGAAGATCAGCTTTATACTTGTTGTCCTGAAATCCAATACCTGCTTTAAGGTCCTTTTCATTGAAACGAGTATTAGTAACCCTAACATCACTTCCGGTTTCATAATCACTATGGGCAGCATAGCTACCTCGGGCAAGAAATTTTAACTTTTCTCCGGAAGTCTTCGCCATCAAACTTCCTTGGTAACCATTCGTATTACTGAAATAATCTGCTTCTGCCTCAGCGTGGGTAGAGTTTTCCTCAGCATAAGATTCTGGGTTGAGATATAGTACTCCTCCAATCGCATCACTTCCATAAAGCAGGGAAGCAGGTCCTTTAATAACTTCAACACTCGCGATACCTTTAGAATTTATTCCCAGACCATGTTCATCACCATATTGCTGGTTTTCTAGTCTAACTCCTTGCGTATATACCAGTACACGATTGGAGCTTAATCCTCTTATTACAGGTTTTCCTATTCCGATCCCGGTAGTAAGACTTTCCACTCCTGCAAGCTGTGTTATTCCATCAGATAGCGTTATGGCTCCTTTGCGGTTCAGTTCGGAAACACTTTCCCTTTCCACCATCATTACGTTCTCACTTTGTAGCTGGTGGAACGGAGTTGAAACTATAACTTCTTCCATTTCTATCGCCGAAGGCTGTATGCTTATATCAAGGGATTCTGATGGCAAACTTAAATCCTTCGTAAAACTTGAGAAACCAATAGCAGAAATTACCAGTTTGTAATTTCCGTCAGGTATATTCCTGATAATAAAGTTTCCATTTTCATCACTCATCGTCCCTTTTTCAAGTTCAGGGAAATAAATGTTAGCGCTGAAAACTGGTTCTCCAGATTCAGCATTGCTTATACGGCCTTGAAGATCGGTCTGGCCATAAATAACTGTAGTCACTACGATTAGCAGTGCGGTTAAAAAAATATTGCGCATATATTATTTTAAATGATTATTAAATACTTAAAAAACTGGAATTAAGTATGTACTGGCGGGCCTCTTAGATCAAAGCCTATAGCCTCATAATCATTTAAAAACTGGTAGTATTCCTGTGGACTTCTTTTTTCCTGTAATTGAGGTATGATAACATATTTAGGAAAATCTAAATGAAGTGTAGGTTTTTTATGATATTTATGAAGATCACAATCCAGGGAGTCTGAATGGTAGTGGTATTCCGCATAATTATTACAGCTTACGTGGCCATGGCCTAGAAAGATGTGGGAAAAATTAACTGCCGAAGGTAATAGAATTAGTATCGCAGTAAAAACAAGTAATATGTCCTTAAGAGCTTTCAAATTAATTTCTGAAAATCTTTTGGAAACCTAACCTGGAAAGCATCTTTTTTTCAAAAGACCAGAAAAAACTAAACTGACCGAAGATCCATCCAAAACTTACAAGAAGAATCTGGTAGATCGGGAAAATTAATAGAATCCTAGAACTCCAGTAAACAGCCCAGTGAGTACTCGTTTCCGTTATACCGATCAATTCGCATAATGGACTAGCTAGTTTTGCAGAGGTTGAACCTGTTATAGCGAACACCAGCAATATTATAAAAAGCTGCCAGTTCGAATCTATGCCCCAGCGAGTTTTTAATTTCTTCATGCTGCAAATATAAGGAATTGACTATAGAATCAAATTCTTGTTGGAACACTAAAATTTTGATTGTACTGTCTGGAAAAATAAACGAAGTAGTAATATAAAAGATAATTCACCTCGTAACCGTAATCTACGGATGGATCGTAATTGATCTCATTCACATATAGATTAGGGTTATATATCATCGGCTGTCTTACTCTTTGGTTATATTCGTTAACTAAGAAACGATTTTTGTTCTCCAAATAGGTTTGGCCGTGATATCCTCTTGGCCTGGCATAGGTATTTATAAAAAGATTAAATCCAGGTTCTATGATAATGATCTCATATTCCAGGCTGTCATTGGCTATTCTTACTGTATCATTATCAGAATTTGACTTGTCAGAAAATCTCCTGTTACCTGTAGAACCACAGCTATAAATGAACAGCGACAATAAAATTATATAAAATAGATTTTTCATTTGTAGGTTTTAATTCTGTAAAAACAAATATTGTTCCTTAATTATCTTCCACCTGAGTAACCGCCTATTATGCTTTGGTCACCCCCTTTTTCTTCATCGCCTAAGAATATCTTTTCACTGGGATCAATGATACCAGCGCTATTGGGATTTTTGACAATGCAATTTATAAATGCTTTTTCAAAAGCCGAACTTAAACCAAGCAAAGATTCTATGATTTCAGATATTTTGGCTTTGGGTTCGTTTTCTTTGATTTCTGAAACGATTTTGAAAACCACAGCGGCTGAAATATTAAAAATCTTAGTAGAATCATTTTTTTGAAGATCCATTATATTATCAAAAGCCTGCAATTCTTTATTGATTTCCAGTTCGAGCTTTCCAAAAACATCTTCGCCAGACTTAATTAGATCATTTTTCTCGAGATGATCAATAAATGAGGTGTTATCTAATGCATGAACTCTATTTATCAGATCATCGTTTTTATGAAATACTGCTAATATTATGGGCAAACTTACCGAAAATGATCTTTTAAGCTCATCATCTGAAAGTTTGGTTTCACTTTGCGCTCTTTCGATTAGCTTTTTGCCGGAATATGTTCTGAAAATATCTAATATATTAGCCATTTTTCTGAATTTTAATTCATTAGTAAGTTAGTATTAATATCCTCGAATTTACCTAATGAAATAATAAAAAAAGCCGGTGTACTATCACCGGCTTTATAAATAAAATTATAGTTCGTTAATCATTTATTTCTCTTTAAACTTTGCAATTATTTGATCTGCAAGTTCTTTACCAATCCTGTCCTGTGCTTCCAAAGTAGCTCCACCAATATGCGGACTCAAGGAAATACTTTCGTTCATTAGAAGTCTTATTTCCGGGCTCGGTTCATTTTCGAAGGTATCAAGGGCTGCAAAAGATACTTTTCCGGAATCCAGTGCTTCAAGTAAAGCTTTTTCATCTATTACTCCTCCGCGAGCCGCATTTATTATTGCCACCCCATCTTTCATCTTTTCGATCTCTTGTTTTCCTATCACATGCTCATCCTGAGCCGGAACGTGCAGTGTTATAAAGTCGGAGTGCTGTATAAGTTGATCCACAGGTTCGGTTTTGATAGGGATCTTTATACTTTGATGATTATAAAATTCCAGCTCAATTTCAGCTTCACCAACTTCACGGTCACTAGCGATCACTTTCATTCCAACTCCAAGAGCGATCTTAGCGACTTCTCTTCCTATTCTTCCAAAACCAATTATACCAAGTGTTTTTCCTCTAAGTTCGCGGCCTCCGGCATAAGCCTTTTTGAGTTCCTTAAATCTGGATTCTCCTTCAAGAGGCATATTTCTGTTGGAATCATAAAGTTTTCTGACTCCACCAAATAAATGGGCAAAAACCAACTCGGCAACTGAAGCCGAAGAGGCAGAGGGGGTATTGATAACCTCTATCCCTTTACTTTCTGCATAAGCGACATCAATGTTATCCAGACCAACTCCGGCACGTCCTATAAGCTTTAGATCCGGGCAATTATCAATGATATCCTTCCTTACCTTAGTAGCACTTCTTACCAGAAGTATATTTATTTTATTCTCGTTTAAATAGTTTTTAAGTTGGTCCTGGGCAACTTTTTTTATGATCACCTCAAAACCGGCTTTTTCCAGAGCCTTGGCACCACTTTGGGAAATACCATCGTTTGCAAGTACCTTCATTCTATGCTTTCTTTTCTAATTCTTTCATAATATCTACTACTACCTGAACACTTTCAAGGGGTAGTGCGTTATACATGGATGCGCGATAACCTCCAACACTTCGGTGGCCGTTAAGACCGTTTACGCCGGCGTCTTTCCACATTTTATCAAAAACTTCTTTATGACTCTCATCAACAAGGTTAAATGTCGCGTTCATGGAAGACCGATCCTCTTTTTCAGCAAATCCTTTAAAAAGTGGATTACGGTCTATTTCTGAATAGATCAATCCCGCTTTTTTCTCATTTTTTTCTTCCATGGCTTTAATTCCTCCATTCTTCTTTATCCATCTAAGGGTTAACATTGAAACATAGACTGCATATACAGCAGGAGTATTAAACATGCTTTCTTTACCAATATGAGTCGCATAGTTCATCATGGAAGGGATTTCCCTTGAAACCTTTCCCAGAATATCTTCTTTGATCACAACCAGTGTAGTACCGGCAGGCCCCATGTTTTTCTGAGCACCAGCATAAATAAGTTCAAATTTCGAGAAATCCAGAAGCCTGGAAAAGATATCACTGCTCATATCACAAACCATTGGTTTGTTCGTAGTTGGGAAATCTTTCATTTGTGTTCCGAAGATGGTGTTATTACTGGTACAATGAAAATAATCGGCATCCTGTGGAATAGTATATTTTTTAGGGATATAATTAAAGTTCTTATCCTTGGATGAAGCTACTTCAACAACTTCTCCAAATAACTTTGCCTCCTTTATTGCTTTTGTGGACCAGGTTCCGGTATTCAAATAAGCTGCTTTATTTTCAAGTAGATTATAGGCCACCATCAGGAACTGCATACTAGCTCCTCCCTGTAAAAACAATGCCCTGTATCCCTTTCCGTTAAGCCCTAGAAGCTCAAGGGCGAGGTTTTGTGCCTCCTCCATAACCGAGACAAAGGCTGAACTTCTATGTGAAATTTCAAGGATGGAGAGCCCTGAATTATCAAAATCTAATATAGCCTGCGAAGCCTCCTGAAATACCTCCTTAGGTAAAATACAGGGACCGGCACTGAAATTGTGTTTTTTCATAAAATTCTCAGTTGATTATGTATAACAAAGATGCTAAAAATGACAGGAATACCTGTTATCAAAATGATAAAGGTGAATCTATAAGTTTAACAGAAACTGAATGGTATCGATATCATCAGCATAGTCCCAAAGCCTCGGTTTTTGAGTGTTCCCGAACCTGACCTCTTGCTTTGACGGCTCATTTTTCACCACGCATTGTATCTTTTCCTTATTTTCTTCAAGGATATTTTGCAGCTCTTCTTCATTCTTATAAGTTTCGTAGAAAAGAGTGGCAATAGGAGAGCCAAAGCTGCTATCTTCTTTGAGCATTAGGAATCCATTGTCTAAAAGTTTGAATTCGCTCATTAGGTATACTGCCTTATTATAATCGTAATTATTAGCGTATTTCTCCCGGTTTATAATAGGATTCCAATCATAAATAGATTTAAAGAAATCATCGAAATCATAATTTTCAGAAACGTATAGCTTAGAGACATTTCTGCAGCCCAAGCCGTAATATCTAAAAATATCCTCACCAAGCCTTGAAAGATCCTTCCTGCTTTCTTTTCCCGTAAGGATTGCGACCGAATTCCGGTTTTTTCTTATGATGTTAGGTCTTTTCTTGAAATAATATTCAAAATACCTGGCAGTATTATCGCTACCAGTAGCTATTACCGCATCAAAATCTTCAAGTTTTTCTTCGGTAAACTTTATTCTATTCTCATACCTGCTATCAAGTTGCATCAGGTATGCCGCAATTACAGGAAGTAGCAGTTTATCATTGCTGGATAATTTCACTAAAACAGAGTGTCCTGATACCAGGACTGAAATAAAATCATGAAAGCCAACAAGAGGAATGTTTCCTGCCATTACAATTCCCACCGTTTTTCCTCCACTTTTTGAAAGATCGTATTTAGAAAGCCACAGTTTCAAATTTTCTTCGGTAAGTGCTTCACTCCACTGCTGCAGCGAGTAAACTATATTCTCCCTGGTAAACCATCCATTATAATGTATTGCCTGGTCTATTTTCTCATTCATTTCAGAAAAAAAATGATCATTGGCAGGTAGATCAGCATCTTTTATTGACTCTGCAATTCCGAACTGATTCAGAAATTTACCTAAGTTGATAAGGTGAGATTTATGGTTATCGATAGTCATGCTCTTATTTGGTTATGATTGTAGTGCACATTAAATTTGTGCAGCGAAATTAAAGTTTCCAAGGCTTAAAACCATAAATTTTACTAAAAGCTACTGGTCTTTTTCGCTAAGTTTTTAAATTTACAAATAAAAGAAAGCTATGGCAATTGTAATAACAGACGAGTGTATTAACTGTGGAGCTTGTGAACCGGAATGTCCAAACACTGCCATTTATGAAGGTGCCGACGACTGGAGATATGCTGACGGGACCGACCTTGAGGGTGATGTAGTTCTTCCAGGTGGAAAAGAAGCTAATGCAAACGAGCCGCAGGAACCGATAAGTGATGAGATATATTATATAGTTCCCGATAAATGCACAGAATGTAAAGGTTTCCACGAGGAGCCGCAATGTGCAGCCGTTTGTCCGGTAGATTGTTGTGTCCCGGATGAAGATCATGTGGAAAGCGAAGAAAAACTACTTGAAAAGCAACGTTTTATGCATCACGATGCCTAATTCAGAACCTTTTTCAATTCAGATCCCGTTACTATGACGGGATTTTTTATTTCTATGAGACGGTATATTTCAACTCATTCCTGTAAGAAGAGGGAGATTTTCCGGTATAATTCTTAAACTGTTTATTGAAATGACTGAAATTATTAAACCCGCTTTCATAGCAAACGTCAGTTATACTTATTTGCTTTTCGTGTAATAATTTGGCGGCATGTGCGAGACGATATTCGTTAACAAACCTGGTAAAGGTCTTCCCTGTAATTTTTTTAAAATACCTGCAAAAGGCTGGTTTGGTCATGCTTACCATTTCGCTAATTTCATCTAGGCTTATCGCTCTTTGAAATTCTTTTTTCACGAAATTGAAGATCACATTTATCCGATCGTTATCCTCCAACTCGGTTTCAAGAATAAATCCCTGGGCGTTAAGTATCGTATAGTTTTCAGATTGCTCTAACTTTTTCAGAACTTCAAGAAGACCTAAAAGCCGCTCAAAGGGTTCCAGATTTTTGAGTTTCTCAATACGTTTTCCTATCCATCGCTTATCATCTCCATGGAATACGATACCTTTTTTTGCCCTTTCCATTAAATTCCTGATACCACTCATTTCATTTATATTGAAAAAGTCACCTCCAAGAAAATCAGGTTTCATCTGGATAACCGTTTCACATTGATATTTTGTCAGGCTATCTGTGAATGCACAATGAGGAAGATTTGAACCTATTAGGATTAGGTCGCCATTACGGTAATAGGAGATATGACTTCCTATCTGTCTTTTTCCCGAACCTCCGTTAACGTAAACCAGTTCGATCTCCGGATGATAATGCCAGAAGGTGAATTTCTTCTCATTATAGTCCTGGTAATAGGTGCGGTATGAAAACGAACTCCCGAATGCAGGTTCTATTTTTTCGAGAGTAGGTTTAGTTGGACTTCTCATAAGTTGTATTATTTGTACTAAAATTAGGCAGGTTTAATTTTCCTGTTCTGTACCAAATTACCATAAATATATGGAATATTGTTCGAAAACGTTTTCATTGATGTTACAGGTGATAATATACCATATAAACTGGTTCATTATGCACTTTCTCCATGGACACTTATCTCCTAAGTTTGGATAGAATTTTAATCACAGTTCTAACCTTTAAAAACTAAAGATTATGAAAAAGACAATTAAAAACTTACTGTTCGTATTAATGATGTTATTGGCAGGTTTTGTAAATGCTGCCGATAATTTGGACCTGAAAGTCAATGATCAGCAAAACCTGATAGTTGAGCTAGAAGAGATCGAGGATGGCACTATACTCAGTTTAATGGATACTGAAGGCGAAATTCTTTTCAAGAATAGATTTTTCGAAGAGAGATCCTATAAGAAAGTCCTTGATCTCGCGAGTCTTCCTGAAGGAGTATATATGTTGAAACTGGATAAGAAATACAGTCTTTCCACTTCAATTATTCATAAGAAAGGGGAGGAGATAATAATAGATAAAAATGCTTATGAATTTGTATTCAAACCAAGTTTCGAGGTAAGTGGAGACGAAGTAGCTTTTTTTCTGGCGAATCCCGCAAGTAAAAAGGTAATTGTAGAAATCCTTGATAAGGATGGAAAACTTGTTGGCTCAACTACCAGTAGAGAATACGTAATTAAAAGAATTCTTGACTTTTCGAATGTGAATTCCGGGGAGTATTTTGTAAAAGTTAAAATTGGAAAAGAAAAATTCACCCAAAAACTAAATGTTGGATAGGTTCAATTATTAAATTGAACAGGAAAGCCCGGTATTAGCCGGGCTTTTTTATTCATTTATTTTTCAGGTACTAATTATCGTCCATTTTTCGTTTGATCTTGTCAATCGCATTCTGAATGGATTTTTCTGGTTCAATAATATTATTACTTCCCCAGAATTCAGAATCATAGAAACCTGATACATCATCAACCATAACTATATTTGGATTGATAAGCTCGGTCTTTTTCTTCCATTCTTCATCAGTGTATTTTTGCCAGTCGGTAACTACCATTTCACTGTTTATCTTGTATTTTGAATTAAAGATCTTTTTCTTCCAGTTTACTACGTAATCCATTTGAGCCTTACCATAGGCGTAATGCCATTTATCGCCATTCTGGGCATAATCCACCTGATAATGAAGTTCCACAGGATAGACCTTAGAACCTCCTGGTTTCTTTTTTACGAACATTTGCGCTGCCTTATCCCTGTCATCTACGTTCAGGCTGTAATCTGCCTTAACAAGGGTAGAGGTTTCGGCATCAATAAAAAGCTTTCCGTAATACCATGGATCGCTTTTATCTATTTCGGTAAAATTCACCACATACATATACCGGTCTTTGATCTTGGTAGGCTCATCAAAACTGAACTCATAATTATTGAGCATATTTGGCCTCAACACATATTCAGTATATTTCATCATATCAAGATATAGTGTGTTGAATGGGCCACCTCTTAACTTTAGAGCCACGGTATCTAGTTTCTCATAATCAGTGCTTTTCCTGGCTTTATATATGGAAACCAAGTCTCTTTTATTAGTGTTGTATGGGCTCTTATAAATTTTTACCACGGCTTCAGAAAGGCTTACGTTACTCCATCCTTTTTTTATGGTTTCCCTGTAGAATGAGGTCATCAAGCTCTGGTCTGACAAATAATTATCATCCTTTTTTGAAAGCATCTCTCTTACCAAAGCAGCGGCATCCGTCGCTTTATAAATATTTACTTCTGTAAGTTCTTCAATGGTCTCTGCAAGGCTAATTTCAGTTCCCTGGGGTTTGAAGTAGGAAAGTGGTAAAGTTTTGTTCTGGTAACCAAGAACAGAAATGGTAACTGTTGCCTCTGTTAAATCCTTTGGAACCTTTAGGGAGAATTCCCCGTCAGTATTCGTAATTGTAGAGATATTACTGTTATTAAGTGCCAGGTATGCAGAGGAAATGGCCCTTCCATTACGCTCATTCACTACCTCACCTCTGTACTCCACAAATTCATTTTGCTCATTTTGATAAGCAAAACCAGCTGCCGAAAATAATATCAGATTCACTAGAATAACGATATTCTTCACCCGGCCGTCAAACTTTATAGTTTCTAAAATTTTCATAACCAACCAATTTTTTTGTATTAAAATAAATTTATACAATATAAGGAATTTGAAGTATTTTTTGATGCGAACAATTTAATTTTTGATGCTAATAGTTCTCAATTTCTCAATATTAACTTTTGTTTGGTTTAAATTCATAAATTAGAACATCGGGATAATTCAAAACACTTACCTATGAAAAGCTTTTTAAACTGTCTTTTTACTTTATTTATCGTTACCGGATCCTATACCCAACCTCAAAATCTAGAAAAAGCCTCGCCACAGTCTGTTGGTTTTTCTTCTGAAAGATTAGAAAGGATAGATATCATGCTAAAGAATACAGTGAAAGAAGATAAAGTTCCTGGAATCGTGGCACTTATCGCCAAAGATGGAAAGATAGTTTTTCATAATGCCTATGGGGATGCCAGGGCCAACGGAGAAGATCTGGAAGTATCAGATATTTTCAGGATAGCTTCACAAACTAAGGCTATAACTTCGACCGCGGTGATGATGCTTTGGGAGGAAGGAAAATTCCAACTGGATGATCCGATTTCAAAATATATTCCAGAATTTAAAGATCCAGTGATTCTCGAAAGCTTTAACGAGGCAGATTCCTCCTATGTTGCCAAACCGGCTAAGGATGAGATCACGATAAGAGATCTTCTCACCCATACTTCAGGAATCGGATATGGAATGATAGATAGCGATGAGCGTTTCAGGAAAATTTATGCTAAAGCCGGAATAATAGATGCATTTACTCTGAAAAACAGGAATATCAAAGATAATATTAAAAAATTAGCAAGATTACCTTTACACCATGAACCTGGAGAAAAATGGACTTATTCAGAGGGACTGGATGTCCTTGGCTATTTTATTGAAGTGATATCTGGAAAACCATTTGATGAATTCTTAAATGAAAGGATCTTTGAACCACTGAACATGAACGACACTTATTTTTACCTTCCGAATTCTAAAAAAGATCGTTTGGTCCAGGTAATGATTAAAAAGGAAGGCGAATGGCAGGCATTTCAGCCCACCCCATATTATGATCCTGATTACCCGGTAAAAGGTGCCAAAAGCTTTTTCTCTGGAGGTGCTGGTCTTTCAAGTACAGCTCTGGACTATGCGAAATTCCTTCAGATGTATCTGAACGGAGGGATATATAACGGAAACCGATTATTAAGTCCTATTACGGTAAATATGATACTCAGTAATCATACCGCAGACCTTTTTGGCGGACCCGAAAACTATTACGGTCTGGCTTTTGGCGTGGTTTCTAAACAAGGCGAGGAAAAAGGAGGAAAGGGAAGCGAAGGTACCTTTGAATGGGGAGGATATTTCAATACTCAATATTTCGCTGATCCAGTAACTGATGTTATCGGGATAATATTGAAACAAACCCAGGGACCTATTGACGATCAAACATCCTGGAAATTTCGTCAGATGATTTTCGCAAGCCTTATGGAATAATTTTGAAAGATAATTTTTCATCTAATTCAAGCAATTATGCCCGGTTCAGACCCAATTATCCAGTAGAGCTTTTTGATTTCATTTATTCGAAACTAGATCGATTCGATTCTGCCTGGGATTGTGGAACGGGCAATGGTCAGGTGGCGAAAGAATTAAGTAGAAAATTCAAAACAGTTGAAGCTACGGATATTAGCGCTAATCAGTTACAACAAGCTCATAATGAAAATAACATCAGGTATTCCTTAATGCCTGCAGAAAGTACCTCTTTTAAAGATTCTTCTTTTGACCTTGTTACCTGCGCACAGGCGATTCACTGGTTCGATTTTGATAGATTTTATCAAGAGGTCTATCGGTGTTTGGAACCAGGGGGATATTTAGCCGTACTTGGTTATTCTCTTTTAAAATCTAATAAGGAAACCAACGATGTAATTGAATACTTTTATAAGGATATTATTGGTGAATACTGGGATGAAGAGAGAAAGTATCTTGAAGATGACTATAAAACCATACCTTTTCCATTTAAAGAGATCAACACACCACAATTTGAACAGAAGTATACCTGGCACATAGAGCATCTACTGGGCTATCTTAGGACATGGTCTTCTGTTAAGCATTTTATCGAAGACAAGGAACATGATCCGGTTCTATATGTGGAAGATGATCTTCGTAAAGTATTCGGGAAGAAAAATAGCGTAAATTTTCCCATCCTTTTCAAAATGGGGAAATTGGTTCCTTAAGTTATTCTTTGCTATACTGCTGGATTATTGCTTTAATTCCTCTAATAGGAATGATTATCCATTCCGGACGATTCTTTATCTCATAATTAAGTTCATTAAGTGCTTTTTCCAGGAGGAAAGTATGCATTAATATTTTGAAATCTTTCTGATCTCCAGGCACATAATCGCTTTGGCCAGCCTTATCAAAATAACCTTTTATATAAAGCCTGATGATATAATAATGCCAGTTTTCGGCCCATTGCTCAAGATTCCCTTCCTTTCTTTGCTGATCATATTCCGGGGAAAGAATATTGCTGTACGCGACATAATGGAAAGATCGTATCATAGCTGCCAAATCTCGCATTGCAGATCTTCTGATTCTTCTTTCGCTAAAGGATTTGGTAGGATCTCCCTCAAAACTGTTCATAATGTATTCTCTTCCCGTCCAGAGAATTTCTTTCAGGTGATAATCTCCATGCGTCCTTATCTTCATCACTGGGATCTTATGATCGTAAATTTCGCGGAAACAATCAAGGATTTCAGATTTCATAGAAAGTACCTGCTGCGCTTCCTCCTGAATTCCTTCAGGTAGTTTTTTCAAGGTCTTTTTTAAATTCTCAAGACTTGTACGAGTTAGGGTCTGTAATCCGGAAAAAAGAGAGCGCTGATAGTGTAAAGAGGATTCTTCCTTGTCGAAATCACTATCGGAGGATTGCTGTGATAGGGCCGTATGAAGCTCTGCAGTGAATTCACCAAGCTGATATACTCGTTGGGGCAGAATAATTCCTAAAACTTCCTGTACCGAAGGAGCAATATCTTCAAAGCTCAAAGGCTCGGTAATGTGATTCTTTACCTTTTCGATCTCTATATTCCTGGTTCTGGTTAGAACTCTCTCATAATAGCGATCTAATGAATCTTTAACGTGATCCCATACTTCTCCCTGGTTTTCCACCACCTGCTGGAGCATACCCAGGATATATGGCTTAGAATTTTTCTTGTTATAATTTAAAGCTCCGGAATAACGAGATATCTTTTCAAAATCTGTCTTTGTAGATAAGAACTTAATGGTCTCTACATCCGGATTAAAAGTCATATCAAGTTTTCGGTACAGCTTTAGGATATACTTATTATCCTATGCTCAGTTTCCAATAATTCGATCTTGCAATCTTTGTCGAGGTCCAGGGATTTTTCGGCAGTAGAAAATTCAAGTTCTCCATTTTTAGTTTTCATTTTACTGGAGCCTCTAAAATTTTCTACAAGGTAATCTCTAAAATCCTCTGAATAAACTGCATCAAAGAGAAATCCTTGCTCTTTTCCTATTTTTAATTCTGCAATTATTCCACGTTTTGGAATCTCATTTATAATGTGTTCTTCTTCTGCTGAAACAAAGGCAACCGGAAGTTGGTATAATTCAGGCAATCCTTCATTGTAAGTGACCTCCAGAACCAAAATTCGTGCTGGAAGATCCTGTACTTTTACCTCAATGGATTCTTTAACTGTTATTTCCTGAATATTTCTTCCTGCACTCTCAAACCATCTTCTGTTTTTAAGATAGGGAGGAAGAATCTGTGCAGATAATTTCTGAAGGGTTCTGTCCTTCATAAGATTGCTCCAGTCATCTATTTTAAGCACTGGAATTGAAGTTTCTCCTTTAACACGTTCTCTTTCCTCTTCGAGTACGAACCAGTAATAGCCGTATGGTGATAAAGTGAATAAATAAGGCCTTTCTGTAATTTTTGGGAATTTATTATGGCTGAATACTTCTACAGGCGTATATCCTTTGAATTCCTCAAGATCAAGCTCTGCTGGTTGCGAGAATCTTGAAAGATTACCAAGAACCAATATCTTCTCGTCTTCGTAAGTTCTTGTGTAAGCGATGATCTTGGAATTAGAAGGGGATAAGAATTCTATGTCACCACGTCCGAATGCCTTGAACTTTTTCCGCATTCCTATTATCCTCTTCATCCACCATAGGAGGGAAGAAGATATCATTTGCTGAGTTTCCACATTTATCGACTCATATTTATATTCCGGATCGATGATAAGAGGCAGATAAAGCTTTTGTGGATTGGCGAGTGAAAATCCGGCATTTCTGTCTGCCGTCCATTGCATGGGTGTTCTTACCCCATCCCGGTCACCCAGGTAAAAATTATCACCCATACCTATTTCATCACCATAATATACTATGGGTGTTCCAGGCAGGGAGAAAAGTAGAACGTTCATCAATTCTATCTTGCTCCTGTTGTTTTCCAGTAAAGGCGCGAGGCGATGCCGTATGCCTACATTGATCTTGGCCTGAGGATCTTTGGTGTAAACTTTATACATATAATCACGTTCCTCGTCAGTTACCATTTCAAGAGTGAGTTCATCATGGTTTCTTAGAAAAATACCCCACTGGCAATTTTCGGGAATTTCGGGCGTCTGATCTATAATATCGATAATAGGGTAGCGGTCTTCCATCTTTACTGCCATGAACATCCGTGGCATGATTGGAAAATGGTAATTCATATGGCATTCATCCCCTTCGCCAAAATAGGCTGCCGAGTCTTCAGGCCACATGTTCGCTTCCGCTAATAATAATTTATTATCATAATTCTCATCTACATAGGCTCGGAGCTTTTTAAGAAATTCGTGCGTCGGTGGAAGATTTTCACAGTTAGTATTTTCTCTTTCGAATAGGTAGGGTACTGCATCCAGGCGAAATCCGTCCACACCCATTTTACACCAGAAATCAAGAATGTCGAATACCTCCTGTTGGACCT
>CAYWAB010000017.1:0-26285 GCA_964456105.1 uncultured Christiangramia sp.
TGTCGGTCATTGTGTCACGTGCCTTACCAGATGTGCGTGACGGATTAAAACCCGTACACCGCCGGGTGTTATACGGGATGTATGAGCTTGGTGTCCTTTCCAATAGAGCCTATAAGAAATCTGCCAGGATCGTGGGAGAAGTCCTTGGTAAGTACCATCCCCATGGTGACTCGTCTGTTTATGACACCATGGTTCGTATGGCCCAGGAATGGAGCATGAGATATATGCTGGTAGATGGTCAGGGTAACTTTGGTTCTATTGATGGAGATAGTCCGGCTGCAATGCGTTATACGGAAGCAAGAATGAGAAAGATCAGTGAGGATATGCTTGCTGATATAGATAAGGAAACAGTTGATACTCAACTGAACTTTGACGATTCTTTAAATGAACCAACTGTACTTCCTGCCAGAATACCTAACCTTCTTGTAAATGGTGCCAGTGGTATCGCTGTGGGCATGGCAACCAATATGCCACCGCACAATCTTTCTGAAGTCATAGATGGAACCATTGCGTATATAGATAATAATGACATCGAAATTGATGAGCTAATCGAGCACATCAAAGCTCCCGATTTTCCAACTGGTGGCATTATCTATGGTTATGATGGTGTGAAAGAGGCATTTAAGACAGGACGCGGAAGGATTGTAATGCGTGCCAAATCTCATATGGAAGAGATCAATGGTAGAGAATATCTTGTAGTCACAGAGATTCCTTATCAGGTTAACAAGGCAGACATGATCAAGAAGACTGCAGACCTAGTAAATGAAAAGAAAATTGAGGGTATTAGCCTAATCAGGGATGAATCCGACAGGAATGGTATGAGGATCGTTTACCAGCTTAAACGTGATGCGATACCTAATATCGTACTTAATACATTATTCAAGCATACCGCTCTTCAATCTACCTTCAGTGTAAATAACATTGCACTGGTTAAAGGAAGACCTGAAATGCTTAACCTTAAAAACCTTATTTACCACTTCGTTGAGCACAGACATGATGTGGTAGTTCGCCGAACTGAATTTGAACTTAAAAAGGCTAAAGACAGAGCTCATATCCTGGAAGGTCTTATTATAGCTTCTGACAATATCGATGAGGTAATAGCTCTTATTCGTTCATCTTCCAACGCAGAGGAGGCGCGTGAGAAGCTTATGAATCGTTTCGAGCTTTCCGAGGTTCAGGCCAAGGCTATTGTAGAAATGAGATTAAGACAGCTTACCGGTCTTGAACAGGATAAACTGAGAGATGAATATGATGAGATTTTAAAGACAATAGAGGACCTTGAAGATATTCTTGCCAGAAAGGAAAGAAGAATGGAAGTCATTAAAGATGAGCTTCTTGAAGTAAAGGAAAAATATGGTGATGAAAGACGCTCGCAGATTGAATATTCCGGAGGTGATCTTAGCATTGAAGACATGATCCCAGATGAAAAAGTGGTGATTACAATTTCTCATGCTGGTTACATTAAAAGGACATCTTTAAATGAGTACAAAACTCAGAATAGAGGAGGAGTTGGACAAAAAGGTTCTAATACAAGGAACGAGGACTTCCTTGAATACCTGTTTGTTGGAACCAATCATCAATATATGCTATTCTTCACCCAGAACGGTAAATGTTACTGGATGAGAGTATATGAGATTCCGGAAGGAAGTAAAGCTTCTAAAGGTAGAGCCATCCAGAATCTTATAAATATAGAACCTGATGATAAGGTGAACGCATTTATTTGTACCCAGGATCTTAAAGATGAGGAATATGTCAACAATCACTATGTGATCATGGCAACTAAAAAAGGTCAGGTCAAAAAGACCAGCCTGGAAAGATATTCCCGTCCAAGAACAAATGGTATCAATGCAATAACTATTAAGGAAGGAGACGAATTACTGGAAGCCAAACTTACTACCGGAAACAGTCAGGTTATGCTTGCCGTAAGAAGTGGTAAAGCTATCCGTTTTGAGGAAAGCAAGACCAGGCCAATGGGAAGGAATGCTTCCGGGGTTAGAGGTATCACTCTTGCCGATGATAATGATGAAGTTGTAGGTATGATCTCCGTTAATGATTTTGATTCAGATATCCTTGTTGTGTCCGAAAATGGTTATGGTAAGCGTTCTAGTCTGGAAGATTACCGAATAACTAATCGAGGAGGAAAAGGAGTTAAAACGATTTCAGTTACTGAGAAAACAGGACAACTTGTCGCAATTAAGAACGTTTCCGATGCAGATGATTTAATGATTATTAACAAATCTGGAATCGTAATTAGAATGGCTGTTGAGGATCTCCGCGTCATGGGGCGTGCTACCCAGGGAGTTAGATTAATTAATTTGAAAGGAAATGATGCTATTGCCGCAGTTGCTAAGGTGCTTCACGATGAGGATGATGTTGATAGTATGGAAGACGCTGAAAAGCCTGTAGGTGGTGAAGAGCCATCGAATGGCACAACTATTGCAGATGATAGTGAGGAATAAAAAATTTAAACCAAAACCATAATGAAAACGAATATTATTACTGTGGCCCTGTCGTTTTTAACAATGACAGCGTTCGCACAAAAAGATGAAATCAAAAATGCCGAAGATGCAATTGAAGATGGTCAATATGCAGAGGCAAAAGCCCAGTTAAAAATTGCTGAATCGAAATTAGGCGAAGCTAACGACAAGTGGCAAGAAAGATTTTATTTTTATAAAGGTCAGGCATACATGGCTGGTAATCCTTCTATAGAAGACATGAAGATTGCTGCTAAAGCTTTTGAAAAAGCTCAAGAAATGGGTAATGAAGATGCTGCAGAGCAAATCATGAACTTGAAAAACAAGCTTATTCAAAGTGCTATTGATGACCAGAACACACAGAATTATGTATCAGCAGCCGAAAAGCTTTATGCTAGTTATGAGCTAAGTAAAACAGATACTATTTACCTTTATTATGCTGCCAACAACCTTGTACAGGGTCAGGAATATGATAAAGCAGTTGAATATCTTGAGATGCTTAATGATATGGATTATGATGGCTCTGGTATGGAATTCACAGCAGTAAATGTAGAGACTGGGCAGACAGAAACTTTTGGTTCGCAGAAGCAAAGAGATCTAATGGTTAAAACAGATCAGTATAAAGATCCTAAAGACACCAAACTTCCTTCAAAAAAAGGAGAGATCGCCAACCTTATTGCTCGTATATATATTAGCCAGGAGGATTATGATAAAGCCATTGCAGCCATGGATGAGGCTAAAGCCACTAACCCCGATGATATGAGTCTTATAAAAGCTGAGGCGAATATGTATTATCGTATGGGTGAAAAGGAAAAGGCCAGACAAATCCTTGAGGAATTGGTAGAGAAAAATCCTGATGATGCCGAAACCTTAAATAACATTGGTTTAATGTATGCAGAGATTGGAGATGTGAAAAAAGCAGTAGATTTTTACGAAAAAGCTCTCCAGATTGATTATGATTACAACCAGGCGCGAATCAATATGATCGCTGCAATTCTTGGAAAAGAGAGAGAGATCATCGAGGAGATGAACAGTCTTGGTATGAGTAAAAAGGATAATCAGCGTTACGAAGAATTAGACAAGCAAAGAAAAGCGCTTTATGAGGAAGCTATCCCACACCTGGAAAGAGCTATGGAGGTAGAACCTAATAATACCGACGTAATTAGGACTGCAATGAATATATATTCTAACCTTGGGAATCAGGAAAAGGTAGAGGAACTTAAATCTAAACTAAATCAGTAAAAGATTGAGTTTAAATTACAAAAAAAGCCCTGCAATTTTTGCAGGGCTTTTTTTTGTTAACGATTTAAATGATCTTTTTAATTACTCTGAGTTTATGGGTGTGTCTTCTTAATTCCATATTGAATATTCCGGAATGATCTATCCTGTCTATTCTCACCTTACCATCAACATGTATAAGGTAATTGTCTTTCATCATGATGCCCACATGATTTATCACTCCTTCATTATCATCAAAAAAGACCAGGTCACCAGGTTCGCTCTCTTCTATAAAACTTAGAGGTTCTCCCTGTTTCGCCTGTTCGGCGGCACTTCTTTTAAGCCTATGACCATTAAGTTTATAAACCATTTGAGTAAGACCACTACAATCCAGACCAAAAGGTGTTTTGCCACCATGCAACTCTGGCGCATTAAGATAAAGAAGGGCCGTATCCACAAGTTTTTCTTTGTTATTCAAAGAATCTGAGAAATGACCTTCAAAGGAATGTCCAAGTTTAGAGCAGTAATTTAGTATAGCTCCAACAGGAACGGGCATTAGAAGGCCAATGCCATCAGTTATGTATTCAATAAGATCAGATGAAATTTTTTGATTCTCATTTTCGAGTGAAAAATAGTCTTCTTCCTCGATCTTAAAAAACTGCTTTTTGTCTATCCAGGCTTCGAAATCATCAAATGAATTGCGAATACGGCTCCATCGAGCCCGTTCCTCAAGAATTTTGAAATGTTCACCATAGATTAATTGTGAAACCATTTCAGATTCGTTAGAGGCAGACGATCTAAGCGGTACAATACTTAAATGGCAAATACCGTATTGCATTAACTTTTTTTATTCAATTTTAGGAATTTCTTTTTATGACCATGGCCGATGCACCACCTCCTCCGTTACAAATAGCTGCGGCTCCAATCTTTCCGTTGTTTTGTTCGAGAACGCTCATCAGAGTAATAAGGATTCTTACACCACTGCATCCCAGAGGATGACCTAAAGAGACGGCACCTCCATTTACATTGGTGTTTCTATCACTAAGACCTAAAATTTTCATGTTCGCCAGTCCAACAACTGAAAAAGCTTCGTTGAATTCAAAGTAATCCACTTCGTCTAAGGAGATCTCCGCTTTCGCGATCGCTTTCGGTAAAGCTTTCGATGGCGCTGTGGTAAACCATTTAGGCTCTGTGGCCGCATCAGCAAAACTTCGTATGGTCGCAAGAGGTTTTATTCCAAGCTCTTCAGCTTTTTCTTTGCTCATTAGAACTACAGCACCTGCGCCATCATTAATTGTGGAAGCATTCGCGGCCGTTACCGTTCCTTCTTTTGAAAATGCCGGGCGAAGCGAAGAAATTTTGTCCATCCTAACATTCTTGTATTCTTCATCTTCGTCAATTATAACAGGATCCCCTTTTCTTTGTGGAACTTCAACGGGCACAACTTCATCTTTGAACTTTCCTTCTTTCCATGCCTTGGCCGACCTTTCATAAGATTGTATAGCAAATTTATCCTGATCTTCTCTTGAAAAGTTATGCTCAGAAGCACATAGGTCTGCACAAACGCCCATTGCATTATGATCATATGCGTCCACAAGCCCATCTTTCTGCATTCCATCTTCAAGAGTTGCGGAACCAAATTTTTTCCCGTTTCTCATATGAACATAATGGGGGATAAGGCTCATATTTTCCATTCCGCCGGCAACCACTATAGAAGTATCTCCTAGCATAATGGACTGGGCTCCCTGCATTACAGCTTTCATTCCACTAGCGCATACTTTGTTTACAGTGGTACAGGGTACAGTATCAGGAATTCCGGCTCCTAGAGAAGCCTGCCGGGCCGGAGCTTGTCCTACCCCTGCTTGGACGACATTACCCATTAAAACCTCTTCCACCAGCTCTGGTTTTAAATTGATTTTATCAAGAGCACCCTTTATAGCTATTGAACCTAATTTTGTTGCAGGAATTGTTGATAAGCTGCCAAGAAAACTTCCTATTGGAGTCCTCGCAGCGCTTACTATTACTACTTCTTTATTCATTTTTTAAGTTTATTTAATTCAGGTTTTGCGAAGTTAGTGATTTTATAAGGAATTAAATAACCTATCCTTATTCAGCCCTATTTTTACTACATTTGAGCATTACCTGAATATATGAGCGATTTCATTAATAAGCTATATAAAAACCAGGCGCTTTTTTATAAGGTTTTCCTGTTTGTGCTTACTTCTGTTTTGATAGTGTACCTTCTTCCTAAAGGAGGTAAGTTCAAATACGATATTCCTAAAGGAAAGCCTTGGCAGTATGAAAACCTGTATGCACCTTTTGATTTTGCGATCCTAAAGACCGAGGATGAAATAAATGCGGAAAGACAGGATATAACTTCTTCCCATATTCCTTATTATAATTATGATGCCGAGATCCCGAAAAATGTAAAAGAAAAAGCATTAAATGAAGTTCAGAACGTATTTCCGGATAGCACCCTGAATGTTTACGAAAATATTATAGATAATTTTGTCGTTGAAACCATCGATAAGATCTATGAATTTGGTCTTCTCCAGGAAAGCAATCGTCTTGAACCAGATCAGTTGGTCTATTTATTAAGAGGTAACGAAGCTTCTGAAATTGGATATTCAAAGATCCTGAAACAGGGAGAGGTTAGAAGCTTTTTGAATGAACAAATCGAAAATGCTGGTTTTTCATCCTTCAGGACAGAGCTTTTTGAAGTTTTCTTTAATTCTATTGAGCCCAATGTAAGCTTTAATAATTCACTTACCCAAAAGGAACTGGAAAGTAAGTTGAATAACATTAGTTATACCAGGGGGATCATAGAGCAGGGGAGCAGGATTATTGCCAAGGGTGAAGTCGTTGAGGGGAATAAATATAATATTCTTAGGTCTCTAAAGGCAGAATATGAATCACAGGTATGGAGCCAGTCCAATTACAATTGGATTCTGGTGGGCTACAGTACTCTTGTAGCCCTTGCCTTGCTTATGCTTCTGCTGTTCATGAGAAAATATCGGGTTACCATTTTTGAAAATAATATTAAGGTCACTTTCATATTTTTCAATATCATTTTCATGGTGATGCTTACTACTTTGGTAGTTAACTTCAACATAGATTATGTCTACGTGGTGCCTTTGTGTATACTTCCCTTAACGCTAAAGGCTTTCTTTGATGCGCGTTTAGGGTTGTTTACCCATGTGATTACGGTCTTACTGCTTGGGTTTATTGTACCCAACAGTTATGAATATATGTTTCTTCAGATCATCGCTGGAATTGTTACTATTCTTACAGTTAGTGAACTTTACAAACGTGCTAATCTTTTTATATCTGTAGGGCAGATCACCCTCGTCTATATCATTTCTTATTTTGCCTTTACCGTTATTCAGGAGGGAGATATCAATGATATGAAGCCGGAAATATTCCTGACGTTCCTGCTAGGTGGTTTGGCGACTCTTTTCGTGCAACCCCTCATTTATGTATATGAAAAGATTTTTGGGATGGTTAGCGATATGTCGCTTTTGGAGCTTTCAGATACTAATTCCAAGTTATTAAAGCAGCTTGCCGAAAAAGCCCCGGGTACTTTCCACCATAGTCTAAATGTAGCGAACCTTGCAGAAGCTGCGGCCAATGAGATCAATGCCAATGCTATGCTGGCCAGGGTAGGAGCATTGTATCATGATATTGGTAAAATGCATAATCCAACCTATTTCACAGAAAATCAAACTACATCGGTGAATTCCCATGACGAATTATCACCCAGAGAAAGTGCCCAGATCATTATTGAACATGTGATCAAGGGAATAGAGATCGCGAAAAAGAACAATTTACCAGATCGAGTTATTGATTTTATAAGAACTCATCACGGCACCAGTACCGTTTATTATTTCTACATGAAAGAATTGGACGCAAATGATAATGCATCTCCAGAAGATTTCAGGTATCCCGGTCCCATTCCATTCAGTAAGGAAACTGCCATTCTAATGATGTGTGATAGTGTAGAAGCAGCAAGTAAGAGTATAAAGGAACCTACGTCTGTGCTTATCGATAATTTCGTTGAAAAGATCATTAATAAACAAATGGAGGAAGGCCAGTTCCTTAATAGCAATATCACTTTTAAAGAAATACAGATCGTAAAAAAAATTCTTAAGCGAAAGCTTAAGAATATTTATCATTTACGTATCGAGTATCCTGAGTAATCAACGAATATCGATTATTTTATGTTCCTTTCCATTGAATGTGAAGGTATCTCCAGGCTTCTTACCCTTCATTTCTTTGTAAATAGGTGCTTCAGTTGAAATGGCATAAACAGTACACCCTTCATCCAGATTGATCTTACCCAAAGCAGCTGAAATGAAATAATAGTTTTCGTTGGTTTCTACCACGCTTCCAAAGTCTACTTCTTTACTAAAGTGTTTTTGGTCTATACGACTGAGTTTCTCTTTCATTTTTCTTGAATTGTCAAGATACTCTGCATATTTTTCAAAGTCTCCCAGCAACTGTCCTTTGCTGTCATCTTCATCATAATCGGTATGAGCATCATTGTTTTCCATGGATTCTTTGATCTGATCCATTTCATTCTCATATTTTTTTATCTGCCGGTTTACCGTATCAAGACATTTATAAAATAAATCTTCTTTGTTGGATACCATTCTTTGATCTTTTTTATTGGTTAGTTTAAAATTAAATAAGCTTTTTCGCCTTATCGAAGTTTTAGCAAATATTTAATATCAGTTAAAAAATTACTGTTAACCTTATAATAATCTAATATAAGCTCATATGCTTATAATAATATTTTATAAGCTTTAAGACTTATTTATTATATTTGATACATGATAGCAGTAATTTCAGCAGATTTACTATCCTCTTCCAGTTATTCAAAAACCTTGCTGGAGAAGGTGATCATGGTCCTTAAGGAAGAATTCAGGCAGGTGAAATCTGAATTCAGTGAGTCTCCCGAGTTTAAAATTTACAGAGGGGATAGTTTCCAGGGAATCATTGCAAAACCGGAAGAATCACTTAAAATAGCACTTCAGATAAAAGCGGCCATCAACAGTCTCCATACCAATGATACGGCTTCAGCCAAAGCATTTAAAAGGGAGGCCGATCTAAGACTTGCCATTGGCATTGGAACTTATGATTTCAAAAGGAATTCCATATCAGAATCTAATGGGCAGGCATTTCAGTTCTCAGGTAGGACTTTGGATTCTATGAAAGGGGATAACAGGAAAACACTTTTAAAGACACCTTTAGAAGAGGTGAACGATGAGTTTGACGTGTCTTTCTTCCTATTGGATACCCTACTTGAAAAATGGAGCACTGCATCTGCAGAAGTGATTTACTATCTTATAAAAGGCTATAAGGAAACCGATATTGCATCAGAGCTAGATATAAGCCAGTCTGCTGTAAATCAAAGAAAGAAGGCGGCAGGCTGGGATGCTATTGACGCTTTGCTCACTCGTTATCACATTGTAGTATCTAAAAATTTCTCTGATGGAAAATGATCTGCTCATCTTGCTCCAGCTCTTACTGGCCCATATTATTACAGATTTTGTAATCCAACCCACCAAATGGGTAAAGGATAAACGCATAAGAAAAGGCAACTCCCCTTATTTGTATTTGCATTGCCTTACTGCCGGATTACTTACTTTTATTTTCCTGATGAGACCGGAATGGTGGTATATCGCCGTGTTCATCAGTTTCACCCATTTTTTTACAGATCTTTGGAAACTTCAGTTTGGAAGAGATACTCTAAAGATCTTTATAGCAGATCAAATTTTACACCTGTTCGCCATTCTTCTTGCATGGCTTTATATTACTTCAAATTTTGATAAGGTAATTCCTTATCTTGGCGATTTCCTAAGTTCTACAACTGCTCTCGCAGTACTCTTGGGATATTTGATTGTAATATTTCCTACAGGCTTTTTAATTGGCAAGGCTACCGTAAGATGGCAGAATGAGGTGGAGGATGATCTTAAAAAAAACAGTCTGAATGCAGCAGGGCGCTATATTGGTATATTTGAACGAATATTGGTTTTAACTTTTGTGTTATCCATGAACCTGTCGGCAATAGGCTTTCTTATCGCGGCAAAATCGATCTTGAGATTCAGTGATAAATCTGTCGCGGGTGCAAGAAAACAAACGGAATACGTGCTCATAGGTACACTTATGAGCTTCGCAATAACTATTCTTGTTGGCTTCTTAGTACGCCAGTTCTTTTTCTAACAACTGGATGTTACCCTGGATTCTTTCTTTTACGATATTCATCATTCGCTTATTCAACTTTGAAGAATTTTTGATGTAGTTCTCATATTCTTCTATCGTAAATTGTCCAATCATGATACCTTTCAGGCTATTTCTGAATTTTATATCCTTTTGGATCGCATTTTCGATATAATCCAGTCTTTTTTCCAGGGAAAGATCATAAAAAGCATTTTTATGCTTGGTTATGTAATTCCTAAAAACGGCAACCAGCAAATTATCTTGCAGTTTTGCGACGGGTCTAAGGGTTTCATTTTGAAACCGCTCTTCAGAACTCATATTTTCTGTAATTCTTGCTGAAGGAATCTCCGGTCTGAGTTCCAATAGGTTAAAATCTCTTGGATTCATGGCAAGTAAAGTTTCTTAAATATAATCAATTATAAAAGGGAGATGTACTTAAGGTATTTATACTTGTAAACCACTTATAAACAAATGCGAGTTAAATATGTCTTAATCAATCCCAATAGGTATTGAGGTCTTGCTATCTTTAAAAGAACAGTAAAAGAATTTTAGAACAATGATCGAATCTAAAAATCCTTATACCGGAGAGGTAATTGAAAAATTTAAAGAACTATCTAATTCTGAAATCGATTCTAAAATAGAGAAAGCTGATTCCAAATTCAAAAAATGGAAACAATCTTCCTTTTCTGAAAGATCAAAACTTCTTTTAAAAGCTTCAAAAGAGTTAAAAGAAAATAAAAAGGAATATGCCAAGGATATCAGTCTCGAAATGGGAAAGCCCATAACACAAGCGATCTCTGAAATAGAAAAATGCGCCTGGGTTTGTGAATATTATTCAGAAAATGCTGAAAATCATCTAGCTACCAAAAAAATTAAAACAGATGCTGATAAAAGTTATGTTAGCTACGAGCCATTAGGGGTTGTTTTAGCCATAATGCCTTGGAATTATCCTTTTTGGCAGGTATTTCGTTTTGCTGCTCCGGCTTTAATGGCAGGAAATATAGGAATTTTGAAACATGCCAGTTCTGTGATGCGGTCAGCGAATAATATTCAAAAGGTTTTTGAAAGAGCAGGATTTCCGGATGGATGCTTCCAGAATCTGGTTATCGGAAGTAGTAAGGTCGATAAAATTCTTAAGGATCCTCGAGTTAAAGCCGTTACCCTTACCGGGAGTAAACCGGCAGGTGCGGCTGTTGCATCTACGGCAGGAGCCGAAATCAAGAAGTCGGTTCTGGAACTAGGAGGTAGTAATGCCCTGGTTGTCTTTAAGGATGCGAATCTTGAGGAGAGCATCAAAACTTGTGTAATGGCAAGATATCAAAACACGGGGCAGAGTTGTATAGCCGGCAAAAGACTATTATTGCAAGAGGATATTGCTGAGCAGTTTTTAGAAGAATTTGTAAAGCAAGTAAGAGAACTAAAAAGTGGTGATCCTCTTGATGAAGATACATTTATTGGAACTTTAGCCCGTGAAGACCTTGCCAAGGACCTAGAGAAGCAGATCCTGGCATCAGAAAAGAAAGGCGCTCAGATAATTTTAGGCGGAAAAAGGGATAGGGCATATCTGGAACCAACAATAGTCACAAATGTTGCTCCAGAAATGGAAATGTTTACAGAGGAAACCTTTGGACCGGCAATTGGTGTAACTACATTCAGAAATGAGGAAGAGGCGGTAAAATTGGTGAACCTTTCAAAATTCGGACTGGGAGTTTCAATTTTTACAGAAGATATGGAACGTGCTGAAAAGCTTGTCCCTCAATTTGAGGATGGAGCGGTTTTCGTTAATGAGCTGGTCAAGAGTGATCCAAGGCTTCCTTTTGGGGGGACCAAAATTTCGGGTTATGGTAGGGAGCTATCAGAAGACGGAATAAAAGAATTTGTAAATAAGAAGACAGTCTATTTCAATAAATATTAACTGAGATTCTTATATGAAGTTTGGAAAAATTGAGCATCCCGAAATTGTAGATTTTACGCTTCCAAATTCTCATCCTCAGACTATTCAAGTTCTAAAGGGATTCGATAGATCAAAATTAGAAGATATAAGAGTTGGATGTGCAAAATGGAATAGGACAGATCTTAAGAATTTTTATCCAAGAGGTACGAAAGAGGAATTAGCTTATTATTCAACCCAATTTAACGCTATTGAATTAAATGCTTCCTTTTACAGAATGTTTCCGGCTGAACAATTTTCAAGTTGGGAAAATCAAGCGGAAGAAGGATTTAGGTTTTTTCCAAAAGTTCCCAGTATAATAAGCCATATTAAAAGACTGAAGGAAACAGAGCGATTAACCGATGACTTCGTAAACAGTATTCTCTCTTTAAAAGATAAATTAGGGATGCCGTTTCTACAGTTAAGAAATGATTTCGGTCCAAAAAATATGGACAGACTGGCCAGGTTCTTCAGGCATTGGCCCATGGAGATTCCTCTCGCTGCCGAATTCAGGCATCCGGAATGGTTCGAGAATAAAATAGTGGCAGATGAACTAAATGATTTGATGAGAAAAGAAAACATTTCCCATATTATTACAGACACGAGCGGTAGAAGGGATGTATTGCATATGAGGCTCACAACTAATTCTGCCTTTATAAGGTTTAATGCCGTAAATGATGAATCTGACTTTGAAAGGCTGGATGACTGGCTTATGAAAATTGAAGAATGGGTTAATTTAGGATTGAAAAACCTCTATTTTTTTATTCATCAAAAGATTGATAAGGGCTCACCACTCTTATTTCCTTATTTTATTAAACGGCTTAATGAAAAATTTAAAACAGATTTAAATATTCCGAAAAAACTTACTTGATATGAATCAACAAGAAATAGCAGTTACGGTGGATAGCGTCGTTTTCTGTAAAGTAAATAATAAGTTCAAAGTACTTCTTATTCAAAGGAAGAACGACCCCTTTAAGGATCAATGGGCATTGCCCGGTGGTTTTGTAGAAGAGGGAGAAGATCTTGAAACTGCAGCCAAAAGAGAATTAAAGGAAGAAAGCGGTGTGGTGGTAGAGTCTATGGAACAAGTAAAGGCCTTCGGTGCTCCTGGAAGGGATCCTCGGGGTCGTACTATTTCAATAGCTTTTTTAAGCAGGATATTTACCGAAGCGAATCTTCAGGCTTCAGATGACGCCAAGGATGCCAGATGGTTCCCGATAGAGAAATTACATGAGATGAGGCTCGCCTTTGATCATGACGAGATTATTAACGTGGCTCAACAATATTTATAAAGATTTGTGCCCAAATCAAATCTTTTATAATTACTTATATTAAGACCTTAATTTTAGTAAAATATTTATGAGATTTCACACCAGAAAATGGATCAAACCCCAGGACCTTAATCCTAATGGTACTTTGTTCGGTGGCCGCTTACTAGAATGGATAGATGAAGAATGTGCCCTTTACAGTATCGTGCAGTTGGAAAATCCAAAGACCGTCACGAAATACATGAGTGAGATCGACTTTAAAAGTTCAGCGCATCAGGGAGATATTGTAGAAATAGGTATTGAGGTATTAAAATTCGGGACCGCATCTTTAAGTTTGAAGTGTGAAGTGCGCAATAAGATGACAAGGCAAACCATAATTACTATAGATAAGATCGTAATGGTAGCTTTAGATTCTGAAGGTAAACCAAAGCCTCACGGCAAGACAGAGATCGAGTATGTAAAAGACAGGCTTAAATAGGTTATTACTTATTCTTATCATCGATATCTCTGGAAAGCCTGACCGGAAATTCTTTTTCCGCACCATACAATTTGATCTCCTGGATATCTGCGGGTAAATAAAATCCATTGGCTTCCAGCGCCTCTTTGACAGTACGGACCACATTTCCTTTAGTAAGCATCGCATTCATTCTAAAATCCTTTGTGTCTACCCAGAAGAAAACTTTGAGGTTTACCGTACTTGTCGCTAATTCTTCTTCTACTACAAAACTCTGGTGAGCCGGATCTTCGATGACCTTAGGCTCCTTTTTAAGGGCAGCCATGATAGTTTTTTTTGCTTCATCAATGTTGTTCTCATAGGCGATGCCGACAGTAAAATTCCAGCGGAAAAAACCGTCTTCAGTATAATTAGTTACAGGCTCTGTCAAGACATCACTATTAGGTATGTAGACGTCCTTACCATCAAATGTTTTAAGTTTAGTATACCGGAACTCCAGGGCTTTCACTTTTCCGAAGTTTTCACCAATTTCCACAGTATCTTCAACGTCAAATGGCCTGTTAAAGGCAAGGATGATCCCGGCAATAAAATTTTCACCTATATCTTTAAACGCAAATCCTAGCACAACCGCACTTGCTCCCGCAGCGGTAAGTATACCTGTTGCGATTCCTCCAAGGCCCGCAGCCCTTAAAGCTAACATGATGGCGGTGATGATTACTAAAAAACGAATCGCTTTTCCGAGAAACCTGCTCATCAGTGGATCGGAGGTCCTTGCCGAAATTCTTCTGGTGGCAAATCTTCCCATCCAAATCCCTATAAGTACGCCGAGGATTATGATCGTTAATCCAAGACCTATAGCGGGTAATTGTTCGATAAAATTTTCGTAAAAATTGTAGAAGGCCGTCGCAACACTTGTTTCTTGAGGATTTGGACTTTGCATTTGACTTTTTTTCTAAAAATAAAAATTAGAAAAACTTCATTCTCCCAAGGAAATGTTATGATTTGAAATTTATACGGAATTTAATTCTTATCCTTCTTTTTCTCCCTGGCTATTTGTTCCCGGGCGAGTTCTATCTGTTCCTCAGAAGCAAGATTTGGTTTTTGTTGCTCTGCCAGTTCAGGCTGAAGATAGAGATGAGCGTAAAAAGGAAAATGATCAGAATCTATATTTTTACCGGTGGCTATCATTTTTACACGAAATTCCTCCGATACAAAAATATGGTCCAGGGACCAGCGCATTATAGAACTCATGGCGTCAAAGGTATTGTAGAAATTTCTCCCAACACGAACATCCAGCAATCCGCCTATTTCTTTGAACAACTCTGTAGATCGGGACCATGCAACGTCATTAAAATCTCCTAATACCACTACTGGTTTATCAGCATCGAGAGCCTGAAGGGCTATTTTCATCATTTCCGCATCCCGATCTGAAGAGGAAGGATTGTGCTGAGGCATAGGAGGGGTTGGGTGAATGGCATGTAGTTGGATTATATCTCCTGAAAGCAATTCGATTTCTGAATGAATGGACGGAATACTGTCATCCACCAGGAATTTAACTTCAGGATCGATAAGTTTAAGCTTTGAATACAGGATCATTCCGTAGGTATTGTCTATGGGAGCTTCGATCCTGTATTCGTAATCTTTCCCTATACCTTTTCTGATATCTTCTGCCCATCTTTCGTTGGTTTCAGTAAAGACAGCGATATCTGGGTTTATCAACTTTAATTCTTCCAGTAAAAGGGCCGGGTTTTTATTTTTCTGCAGAACGTTAGAGGTGAATAAAATAAAACCGGTATCCTCATTTACTGCAGCTGTTGGTTCATTTACTTCGGAAGGTGAAAATGGGGTGTAAGGATATATTTTTGCAAACTGGTAGCTAAAACAGGCTATAAGAACGATCATAAAGGCGTAATCTTTCCAGTTCTTTATCTCAAACCTTAGAAAATAGGCGGCGATAGCGGTTAGAGTCAGGAGGGTAAGCTGTATATGAGGATAGTCAAATATCCTTATCCACCACATATCTGCGGCCAATAAAGGAATGATGGTCATTAAAACTGCAATGACACCAAAGCCCTGAAGAAAAGGTTTTAAGCTCATAAGCTTGATTTAATTAGCCTTTTGCCCTGCCAGATAATCCCGGACATCATCGCCTGAAGGAGACTCGAATAATTTAAGATCGAAATAAGGAATGGCCGCGATCAAATGATCAAAAATATCTGCCGAAATATATTCATAGTTTTCCCAGCGTTTATCTCGGCTAAAGCAAAGAATTTCTAAGGGGATTCCCTGCGGTGTGGGAGCAAGGTGCCTAACAATAATGTACATTTCTTTATGTACTGCTGAATGTTCATGGAGATATGAATCTGCATATTTTCTAAAAACTCCAAGATTGGTCTGGTTACGACCATTTATCAGCACACTTTTATCTACATTGTTGGACTCGTTAAATTTTTCTATTTCCGATTGTCGGTTCTTTAAATATGGAGCAATGAGACTGATTTTTTTTAATCTTTCGATGTCCTCATTACTTAAAAACTTAACCGAATTCTGTTTTATGTAGATGGAGCGTTTGATCCTCCTTCCAGGAGATTCCTGCATACCTCGCCAGTTCTGGAAAGAATCTGCAATAAGACTGTAGGTAGGGATTGTAGTATAGGTGTTATCCCAGTTTTGAACTCTAACCGTGGCAAGGTTGATTTCGGTTACAGTACCATCAGCACCAAATTTTTCAAAGGAGATCCAGTCACCAATTCGAACAATGTCATTAACCGATACCTGTATAGAGGCCACAAAGCCTAAAATGGTATCCTTAAAGATCAGTAGTATAACAGCCGAAGCCGCTCCAAGGGAAATAGCGAAGCCCTCAACAGATTTATCAAAAAGCTCAGCGAAAATGAACATCAAGCCTATGATCCAGATAAAGATCATTATCACCTGGCTAAAGCTTTCCAGTGGCTTGTCATTAAATTCCTCTCTTGTCTTAAGATAATTCCTTGTTGTCCTTAATAAACTCCTGCAGATCCAAACTATAAGAATAATAGTATAGACTGTGAAGATCTTATAGAAGATCTGAAGAACATTTGGAAACTCTGAAAATATCAGTGGAAAAAACTCATAGACGATAAGCAGCGGAATTATGCGGCCGGAGTATCTTGGGAAATTACTTTTAATCAAGAAATCATCGAAAGTCGTTTTGGTCTTATTGGTGAACAACTTGAAGGCTTCGATGATAAAATTCTTGATCAGATAATTAACCCCAATAAGAATTAGGGTAAGAAGAATGAGGTTTATAAGCAGATTCAAATATATTGCCAGGCCTTCCGGCATTCCGTTTCTTAAGAACAATTCCTCGAAGAAGCAAATCGCCTCTTTTAATTCATCTTTTCCCATTTATTAAAGATATTTCTTTTCTACATAAAATGGTCCGAAGGGTAAAAGAGAGCATCCTATAATTATGGCTGTTTGTTTGAAGTTCCAGTTCATTGGGCCTGTAAGAAAAAGACACCCGAAAATATAAGCTATAAATAATATGCCATGAGCCATGCCTACCTGGCTTACCATTTCAGGCATATCTAGAATGTACTTCAGTGGCATCGCAATTAAAAGTAATACGAGAAAGGAAACACCCTCAAGGATACTTATCCATTTGAATAAATTGATTTGAGATTTAAGGGACATACGGATAGTTTAATTTGTAAGCAAAGATAAATGATATATCACACATAAGCATAAAGGATTATGTATCCAATTTTATCTGAAACCGAAGCATTCTTTTAAATAGCTTTTTTAAATTGCAACACAAAATATAAAGAATGAACTTAAAAAAAGTGGTGGTTACCGGAGGTCTTGGTTTTATAGGTTCTCATACAGTAGTCGCCTTGCAAAAAGAGGGTTTTGAGGTTATTGTAATTGATAATCTTTCTAATTCTTCCATTGATGTGCTAGGAGGGATTACCAAGATCACAGGAAAAACTCCGTATTTTGAGAATTTCGATCTTCGCGACAAAACATCAGTTAAAAAGTTCTTTGAAAAGTATTCTCAAATAGATGGGATTATTCATTTCGCAGCCTCCAAGGCAGTAGGCGAGAGTGTAGAAAAACCCTTGCTATATTATGAAAACAATATTTCAAGTCTTATCTATCTGCTTCAGGAATTAGAACAAAGACCTGAGGGCAATTTTATCTTTAGTTCATCCTGTACGGTTTACGGGCAGGCAGATAAATTACCAATTACCGAAGATGCCCCTGTAAAGAAAGCAGAATCGCCTTATGGTAACACGAAACAGATAGGAGAGGAGATCCTTCATGAGACTTCTAAGACCAAACCAGGTTTTAAAGCGATTTCCTTAAGATATTTCAATCCAATTGGTGCACATCCAACTGCTGAGATCGGAGAGCTTCCAATTGGTACTCCACAAAACCTGGTTCCTTATATAACTCAAACAGCTATCGGTAAAAGAAAGGAACTTTCTGTTTATGGTGACGATTATCCTACTCCGGATGGTACAGCTATAAGGGATTACATACATGTTATGGATCTTGCTGAAGCCCATGTACATGCCCTCAAAAGGCTTTTGGAAAATAGGGAAAAGTCAAATTATGAAGTTTTTAATCTGGGGACAGGAAAAGGAAATTCGGTGCTGGAAGTTATCAATTCTTTTGAAAAAGCTACAGGACAAAGTCTTCCTTACAAAATTGTAGGAAGAAGGGAAGGAGATATAACGGCGGCTTATGCAGATACCACCAAAGCGAATAAAGAACTCCATTGGAAAGCAGAACGATCTTTGGATGAAGCTTTGAAAAGTGCATGGAAATGGCAGCTAAAAGTAAAAAAAAGAGAAGATAACGAGGTCTAGAATTCGGCCTGGTTATACGTCGAAAAATTAAGGCCTGAAAATTTCAGGCCTTTTTTATTTATAATTTTCTGATTGCGATTTTCTTTAATGCGCTAAAAGGAGTAAGATGACCTCCTCCTAAACCATTTCGAATATCACCAATGCATAGAGATAAAATCTGGCATATCTCAATAGGCCAAAAATAAGATAACTGGCGAAAGGAAATCTTATGATACCTGCAGCTATACTTGTAATGGCGAATGGGATAGGTAAAAGCGCACCGACTATGATCAAAAAGCCGCCCCACTTTCTGGTATTTTTGATGTGTTTTGCAAGTTTAAACTCCATCGTATCCTTTACCGCAGGAATTCTTGTTATAGCAACTCCAATAAAATAAGATACTACACCTCCCAGGTAGGATGCCGTTGCAAGTAAGGTGAGATATAAAAAGGGACCTGGAGACTTACCTGCCCAGGCAATGAAAAGCTCAGGAGGTACAAGTCCCAAAATGGATTCAGAAATAAAGAAAATCGCCAGCACCTCAAAAGGAGCGTAGGTTTCAGTGATCGTGATCAACATGTCATCTACATCCAGAAGATACCTGTCTATACCCCATAAAGCTGCGATAAACAGAACTATGGGTAATACCGCCTTCTTTAAACTGCTCCATACAAATTGATAGAAGCCGGTATAACTATAATATTGGTGTAATAAACGGATGCGCGATTTCTTTTTAGATTTCGCTTTTTCTTTCATTAATTCTCCTTCTTAAATAGCAATTTAACCGAAACCTTTCCGCTGAAGTATTGAATTTTAATTTACAGGGAAATTAATAATCCTCACCAACCGATTCTTTGAGGGCCCTTACATATTCTCTAAGTTCAGCTTCATTAAGTTTATTGGAATGGTCGGCCATTAGGGAAAGCATATATTCCAGGCTCTCCTGTCCTTTAATTTCTTCAGAATCCTCTTCAGAAGTTTCTTCTTCTCCTTCTTCTAAAGGTTCATCATCTGGAATAGGAATCTCAAAGCCTTCATTTTCTTCAATATGTTCGTAGGTTAACCTGGTTACTTTGGCCAGAAGAGGAATGTTCTCTTCAACAACTAATTTTCTTAATTCTTTAAGGTCTTCAACGATCGTGTTCGTTATAATTCCATTGCGCATTAGATCGCGTTGGATCTTATTAAGTAATTTTTGTGCTTTTATATTTTCCAAAGTATTGCAATTAAATTAGATCAGTATTCATTTAAAAAATGCCGGTTGATTGACCCTTTATTTTTCAGTAGGCAAAGTTAGTTTTTTTGAGATTCTATAAAAGGTTTTTCCCTGCTTTTATAATCGATTTAACCTTTAAAATTAACACAATCTTAGAGCTTTTAATTTCAGTGTGATAGGTCTCTTTCTTAGCTTTAATTTTGAAAAATTAAAATTATGAGTGATACAAAGAAAACAGCCCTTGTAACAGGTGGAAGTAAAGGAATAGGTTACGGCGTAGCCAAAAGCCTATTACAAATGGGATATAAAGTTGCATTGACCAGCAGGTCGCAGGCCGCTGCTGAGAAAGCAGCGAAAAAACTTTCCGGCTACGGTGAGGCTATTGGATTAGAAGCTGATGTTCGTAATTTTGAAAGTCAGAAGATCGCAGTAGATAACCTGTTGGAAAAATGGGGCCGTTTGGATGTCCTTATTGCAAATGCGGGAATTGGCGAATTTGGATCTGTTGAAGATCTAAGCATCGAACAATGGAATGATACTATAGATACCAACCTTACCGGAGTTTTCTACAGCATTAAAGCTAGTGTTGAAGCTTTGAAGAAAACGGAAGGTTATATTATTACTATTTCAAGCCTTGCAGGAACCAATTTCTTTGCCGGTGGCTCTGCTTACAACGCCAGTAAGTTTGGCCTAACCGGATTTACTCAGGCTGTGATGCTAGACTTGAGAGATAAAGGAGTGAAAGTAAGTACGATAATGCCAGGCTCTGTTTCCACTTATTTTAATGACCATGAACCTTCTGAAGATGATGCCTGGAAGATACAAATAGAAGACATTGGAGAACTGGTACAGGATCTTTTGAAAATGAACCCGAGAACATTACCAAGTAAAATTGAGGTTAGGCCATCACAGCCTCCGAAGAAATAATAAGAAATTAATTTTTTAAGATTTTTTAAAAGCCGGAATTTTCCGGCTTTTTTATAGTTATACTTTTACAAGCATTTTACCTATGTTCTTTCCATTGAAAAGGTCTATAAAAGCCTGAGGTGTCTTTTCGAAACCTTCAACTACTGTTTCATCATATTTTAATTTTCCTTCTTTAAACCAGCTTGCGAGTTGGTGAATTGCTTTATCAAAATTCTCTATATGGTCTCGTACCAGGAAGCCTTGCATCAACGCAGATTTTTTGATCAAAATACCTTCCGGCCTTGGCCCAGTAGGAACTTCTGTGGAATTATAGATAGAGATGGCACCGCAATTTATTATTCGGGCAGCCTTATTGATATTTTGTAATGCCGCATCCAGGATTTCACCTCCAACATTGTCGAAATATACGTCAACACCATTAGGACAATGTTCCGCGATAGCCCTTTTCATATTTTCCGTGGATTTATAATTAATGCCTGAATCGAAATTGAATTTACTTTTTATGTGATCTATTTTTTCATCACTTCCGGCAATTCCAACGACCTTACATCCTTTGATCTTTCCTATTTGCCCAACAACACTTCCTACAGCTCCTGCAGCAGCCGAAACTAATAAGGTTTCTCCTTTTTTAAGATTGGCGATATTATCCAGTGCTAGGTAAGCGGTTAGACCGGTTAGACCAAGAATTCCCAGATACGCAGATAAGGGTGCAAGGTCTTTACTGATCTTGCGTAAATTTTCTCCAGTGCTTACCTGCTTTTCTTTCCAGTCTAGCATTCCAGTTACATGATCACCTTTATTGAATTCCTTATTTTTTGATTCTATTACTTCTGCAACAACCGTAGATTCTATGGGTTCTCCAACTTGAAATGGAGGAATATAGGATTTTTCATCTCTCATTCTACCCCTTAAATAAGGGTCCACAGAGATATAGATGCTTTTGAGAAGTACTTGACCATTATGCAGACCTGGAATATCGAATTCCTGGATTTCAAAATCATTTGTAGAAGGTTTACCTTCGGGTCTTTTCTTTAGTATAATTTGTCTTTCCATCTTTTTTGTTTTACTTCAAATTAGTTCTAACTATAATATTCGGCAAAATTCTAGTGCCAAAATCTCCTTAAATAATGAGGTTATCAAGGAATATGTGGTCGTTTTAAAAGGAATGTTATAATTTCAGCGATTAATAAGATTTATTTGAGAAACAAGCTATATCAATACAAGAACGAATTCCTCAAGTTTTTGCGGAGCACCGATTTTTCAAAGGCGATCGTTCTAACCTTCGCCATTCTTGTTCCAGTGGTCACTGCAATTGAATTTGAAGCACTGGAAATTGGTATAAGTATAGCCATGGGATGTTTACTATGTTCTCCCAGCGATGTCACAGGAAGCTTCAAGCATAAAATACTTGGAATTATATCTGCTAGTGTGTTGGCATCCATCTCTTTCCTTATAGCCGGGTACTCTGAGGCTTATTTCTGGTTGGTAATCCCAATGCTAATCGTCATGATGTTTGGCCTTTCCTATTTATCAGTTTTTGGTTTTAGAGCTTCCCTGGTAAGTTTTTCCGGATTGCTAGCTGTAGTCTTGAGTTTTGCAAATTTATCTTCAGGAATCGAGATCTGGCAAAAAAGCCTTCTCATTCTTGCGGGAGGATTTTGGTATCTAATACTAAGTACAAGCTGGTATCTTATTAGACCCAAAAGAGCAACAGAACAGATGCTGGCAGAGACCATGGAAATCACCGCCAGGTTTCTTAGAACTAGAACTAGCCTTCTTAATTTGGATACCGACAGAAAGGAAGCACAAAAGGAATTATTCAGTATTCAAAATGAACTGAATGAACTTCATGAAAGTTTAAGGGAGTTACTGATAAGTTCCAGAAAGGCTTCAGGACAGTCTGGATATCAAAGAAAGCGCCTTTTGATATTTATCGACCTGGTAGATATTCTGGAACTGGCTATGGCAAACCCGATCGACTACCGCAACCTCCAAAGGCTTTTTGGAAAGGATAGAGAGGATTTGATTGCCTTTATCGATTTTAACCTCAAGATTGCAGCCCAATTGGATCGTATCGCACTATCCTTGTATAAGAACGATGAGCTACCGGAAAATCATCTTCCGGAGACTATTGAAATCACTAAAGATAAATTAATCGATTTCAGCAAAAGAATAGACTTAAGTAAGGATAGGGAAACCATGCTAACCCTTAGAAACTTTTTTGATTATCAGGTAAAGCAGGCTCAGAAAGTAAACAGTATAGATAGGATACTTCGGAATCTGGAAGAAAAAAGAAAAATATTTTATAAAGAAAAAGAAGTACAAAAAGTCCTTACTCCTCAAGAATATAACTTCAAAACACTTCAGGATAATTTTAATTTCGATTCGATAATTTTCAGGCACTCTCTAAGATTATCGCTTATAGTAATAGTTGGGTATTTGATCGGGGATTATTTCTCGGTTCAGAACTCCTACTGGATATTATTGACGATAATCGTTATAATGCGACCTAATTATGGGCTTACCAAAGAGAGATCAAGAAAAAGAATGGTAGGGACCTTGATAGGAGGAGCTGTTGCAGTGGGTATAGTTTTTATTACCCAAAATATGTATGTATATGCTGTTCTGGGATTATTATCCCTCACCTTTGCTTTTTCTTTGATCCAAAGGAATTACACCACCGCCGCAATTTTCGTCACGCTGAGTATCATTTTCATATATGCTTTGCTAAAACCCGGCGTTTTAAATGTGATACAATTCCGAGTCTTGGATACTCTTATCGGCGCGGCATTAGCTGCATTAGGAAATCTAATTCTTTGGCCCAAATGGGAACTTTCAGACTTCAACCAAGTATTGGTTGGGTCTTTAGATGCTAATATTAATTATCTGTCCCAGATCGACTATTACTACCATTCAAAAGGGAACTTACCAATATCCTATAAACTGGCAAGAAAGAAAGCCTTCCTGGAAATGGGTAATCTAAGTGGAGCTTTCCAGCGCATGACGCAGGAACCTAGATCGAAACAGAGGTATCTTGGCCAGGTATATGAAATTGTAGGTCTTAATCAAACCTTTTTATCGGCTCTTGCCTCTCTTGGCACCTATATTCGTACTCATCCAACGACTCGAGCTTCTTCTGACTTTGAAACTTATACCGGGTCCATTAAAATAAATATGAACAATTCAATCAAAATCCTCAAAGGTGGAGTTTTAGAAGAATTACATTCAAAGAATCTATATGAAGCAGGGAAATCTCTAAATTTCAAATTCGAAGAACTTTCCAGAAAAAGAGATCGTGAGATCCAGGCCGGTAAAGATAGGATTACTACGAGTATGCGCCACAAATTGCAAGAAGCACACCTGGTAAAAGGCCAGTTAGAATGGTTACATGAGATTTCCGGTAAGATCTTTATCAATTCTAAAAAATTAAAAGAAGAGATAATATGAGCAAGCGAGCTTTTAAAAAATATATTGATTCATTAAAAAAGAAAGAACTTGAAGAACAGTTACTTGATCTTTATGAGCGATTCGATGATGTAAAGGTCTTCTATAATTTTGTTTTTAATCCTAATGAAGACAAGCTAGTAAGAGATGCTAAATTTAAAATTTCTAAAGAATACTTCCCTCCAAATAACAAGAAGCCGAAAACCAGAAGATCTGTTGCTCAAAAGCTGATAAAACATTTTTTGAAACTCGGAATGGAACCACATGCACTTGCTGATGTTATGTTCTATAATATTGAAATAGCCCAGACTTTTAGCTCAGATAAAGAAAAAGTAAGTACAGGTTTTGAAAAAAGTATGTTCAAATCTTTTGAGCAGACTGTGTCCTATGTAATAGATAATGGTATAGCATCAGATTTTATAAAGCGTATCAACCAGATAAGCAGAGAAGCAGAAAAACAGGACTGGTCCAATTATTATAAATTTGAAAAACTGAACGACAAGTTTCTTTAACATCATGAGAATAGTACTCCTTTTAATATTTTTTTTGATAGGTTTTTCAGTGCAGGCTCAACTTGGCTTTTGCGCGGGTAGTAAAGGAGATCCTATTTTCCAGGAAGATTTTGGTTCAGGAACTGGTACTGGGAATCCATTACCGGCAGGCATTACTAATTACCAATTTGTACAAGGAGATCCAAATGACGGTCAGTATACAATATCTGATGACATCGGTGACGGCATAACTTCATGGCATAAATTTTTACCATCAAATACAATTTCGGGAGGAAGAGCACTTATCGTGAATGCCGATTTTTCTGCTGGACGGTTTTACCAAACTGAAATTTCTGGTTTATGCGAGAACACCACCTATGAATTTTCAGCCTTCTTAATGAATATTTATGATCGCGGAAGCGTTATTTGTCCTAATGGTGGCATTCCGGTAAACGTAAGATTTGAGATTTGGGATGAGACAGATAGCATATTATTGAACGGTGGAAATACCGGAGACATAGTATCTACCACCTCGCCGGAGTGGGAGCAATATGCGCTGACCTTTAGGTCTGAAGCTGGACAAAATGCTGTAATCCTCAAAATGTTCAATAATGGCGCAGGAGGCTGTGGTAATGATTTGGCTATCGATGACATCGTATTTCGTTCTTGTGGAGATTTAACTACTATTAGCACTGCGGATGGACAAAATGATGCTTTGGAGGTATGTCAAGAAGATTTACCGGTTTCGGTACTATTGCAAGCTGCTTCGGACAGTTCGGTCTACGACGAACAATTTTTTCAATGGCAGGAAAGTTCAGATGGCGAAAACTGGGAAGATATTCCTGGTGCTAATGATGACGAACTTAGTTCAGGAGCTTTGAATGAAACGACCTATTTCCGGGTAAAAGTCGCTGAGGATCCCATAAACCTAAGCGGTAATTTATGCAGTTCTGTATCTGCTCCGTTTAGCGTTATTATTCTTGAAACACCATCCGCTCCGGTAAGTAGCGGTGATGTAAGCGCTTGTGAAGGTCAACCTATTCCACCTTTAATGGTACAGGTAGATAATGGTATTGGTGTTAACTGGTACGATTCGGAAACTGGTGGCGACCTTTTGGCAGAAAACACGGCCCAATACCAACCTGAAGTTTCCGGAACCTATTATGCGGAAAGTTTCCGCATAGGTGCCGACTGTGCGCCTTCTTCAAGAACAGCCGTTGCTTTTAGTATAAGTTCTGTCCCAAATGTGGAAGATGAGGAGTTGCAAATTTGTCCGGATGCCGAATTGCTTCTTGATGCCGGGGTCTCAGATCTGGATTACACCTGGAACACTGGCGCTACCACGCAAAGCATTTTGATAAATCTACCCGGAAATTACTGGGTGGATCTGGAAACGGATACGGGTTGTGTAGAAAGGAAAGAAATTAGTGTTTCTCCAGTTGATGATGCTGAAATTGCTGAAGTGATCTCAGATGAAAATTCGGTCACCATCGTTAGTGCTAACCAGGGAAGTTTTCTTTATTCTCTTGACGGAACTAATTATCAGTCGAACAATTTTTTTCCCTCAGTGGCAGGAGGCATCTATACAGCCTATATAAAAGATACTGAGGATTGTAAAATTGACCGGTTACAATTTCCCCATATAGTGATTCCCAAGTATATAACGCCGAACAATGATGGTTATAATGATAGTTTTCGATTGAATGGATTGGAATATTTCGATTATTCAGAAATTCAGATATTTGATAGATATGGAAAACTTCTGAAAGCCGGCAACGGAGCAAATTTTTACTGGAACGGAGATTTCAA
>CAYWAB010000018.1:0-26212 GCA_964456105.1 uncultured Christiangramia sp.
TTTTCCCGGTAAGAATTAACCCTGGTAAATATTCATTGAACCATCTGAATCTATTCACGATCATAATATGAGTACCACCTTTTACAATAATAGCATCATTAATGTTCTTGATTGGGAAAACTTCATCCTTATCTCCATGAATATGAATTACATCCCTATTAGGGGTCTTACATTTCCATTTAACCATATTCTTGATCGCCCAGTCAAGGTATTTTTTATCGGTTATCGAGATATAGCGCTTATAAAGTTTAGCTCTTTTTTTTAGAAAATCACCAACCGCTACCTTTTCGAAATAGTCAACATAATCTGCAAGACTGGTAGGAATCAGTTTAAAAAGTCCTGTTTTAGCTGCGAACTTCATTCTCGGAGGAAGTTCATCTGAACATTTAACGCTCGAAATAATTATTAAACGTTTAACATCTATCTTCCTAGCCATTTCCTGCACAATAACCCCGCCAAAAGAAACGCCGATCAAAACAGGATTATCATGCTTAACGTATTTCAACATCCTTTCAGCATAGGCCGACAGACTTTCCTCTGCATCAGGTATCTCCCATTCTAATCGGTGAACTTCAAAACGATCTTCTGGAAGAGTTATGTTTTCAAAGATTGTCGAATTAGCCGCCATACCCGGCATTAAATATACATGTACGAGGTTTTCTTCCTGATTCATTTTAACATGTATATAACAAAGAATAACGGCATTTAGTCGTAACTTTATAGATCAAAATTACTGCTTAAAAGTCGACTTTCAAATTTACTAACCCATAAAAAATGGAGAAAGTATTACATCCTGCGAACTCGCGGGGTACTGCTAATTTCGGATGGCTAAATGCCAATTATTCATTCAGTTTTGCAAATTTTTTCAATCCCAATAAAGTTCAGTTCGGAAAACTAAGAGTACTAAATGACGATTATGTAAAAGGAGGAATGGGTTTTGGCACCCACCCCCATCGTGATATGGAAATCATTTCTATTCCATTAAAAGGTGCAATAAGACATAAGGATTCTATGGATCACACCGCCGTAGTAGAGGCCGGCGAAGTCCAGGTAATGAGCGCGGGTACCGGGGTGGAGCATAGTGAATTCAATCCTTTAAAAGAGGAACTGAATATGCTTCAGATCTGGATTTTTCCGGAAAAGAATGGTTTGGAGCCGCGCTATGATCAAAAGGACTTTTCAGAACTTTTAGAGAAAAATAAGCTCACCAATATTGTTTCTCCAAAAAACGATACTGGCGAAAACTCGCTCTGGATCAACCAAAACGCTTACCTGCATCTCGGAGAATTTGATAAAGACAGCGACATAACCTATAATTTAAAGAGTACAGATCATGGTGTTTATGTTTTTCTTATAAACGGGAAAGCTGAAATTGAAGATGCCACTCTAAATGAACGTGATGCAGTTGGAATATGGAACACCCCCGATTTCACAATAAAATTTAAAACCCCTTCAAAGGTTCTTTTAATTGAAGTGCCAATGGATTAAAATGATAAGGTATGAGCAATGAAGAATTAGAAATTACAGACAATGAGTTTTTAAGGCAATTTGAAACTAAAATCGACGGAGAACTTGCTACCATCGAATACTCCCAGCAAGAGCGGAAAATTTTCCTGACCAAACTGAGAATGCCTGAGAATACTGAAGATAAGCAGGAAGATTTTATTAAAGCAGTGCTCGCAGAAATAAAGGAAAGAAACATCAGTGTAGTACCTACAAGTCCCGAAATTGCAGGTTTTATAAGAAAGAACAGAAGAAAATATAAAAGTCTTCTTCCTGTTGGAATAAATATTTAAACAGCAAGCTTTTCTGCGACAGGGACAAATCTTACTAAACCATCTTCGTCTATTTCTGTAAGCTTAATTCGCTGCAGTGTATTTACCATATCTGGATTCCAGGGAGCCTTTACTTTGACATAGTTTTCTGTAAAACCATGTATATATCCTTCTTTATTCTCTCCCTCAAAAAGAACTGTAAACTGGTTTCCTAACTGACTTTCATAAAAAGCTCTTCGCTTTTTAGCAGAAAGTCCTCGTAACATCTTACTTCGTTTTTTACGAACCTTCAAAGGTACCACACCATCCATTTCCGCTGCAGGAGTATTATCCCTTTCCGAATAAGTAAAAACGTGCAAATAAGAAATATCTAACTCATTAAGGAAGTTATAGGTTTCCAGGAAGTGTTCTTCTGTTTCACCAGGAAAGCCTACGATAACATCTACACCAATACATGCATTTGGCATTACCTCCCTTATCCTTTTAATCCTATCCACGTAAAGATCGCTCAAATAACGGCGTCTCATTTTTTTAAGGATTGCATCACTCCCGCTTTGAAGTGGTATATGAAAATGAGGTACAAAAGTCCGGCTTTGAGCAACAAAATCTATTGTCTCGTTTTTTAGCAGGTTAGGCTCTATGGAAGATATTCTTAACCTTTCAATTCCTTCGACCTCATCAAGAGCCTTTACAAGATCTAAAAAGGTATGCTCGTGCTTTTTATTTCCAAACTCTCCTTTGCCATAATCTCCAATATTCACTCCGGTAAGTACGATCTCCTTAATACCCTTATCAGAGATCTCCGCTGCATTTTTTAAAACATTCTCTAATTTATCACTTCTAGAGATCCCCCTGGCTAATGGGATCGTACAGTAGGTACATTTATAATCACATCCATCCTGAACTTTAAGAAAAGCCCTTGTCCTATCCCCAATCGAATAGGAACCAACATAAAAATCTGCCTCATCGATTTCGCAGCTATGAACTTCTCCATGATCGTTCTTTGACAGATCGTTCAAATAATCGGTTATTTTAAATTTTTCAGTAGCACCCAAAACAAGGTCTACTCCGTCAACCTCAGCAAGCTCTTCTGGTTTTAACTGGGCATAACATCCAACAGCCACCAAAAAAGCATCTTCATTAGCTTTCTGAGCCTGTTTTACAATTGTTTTGAAACGCCTATCAGCATTTTCTGTTACTGAACAGGTATTTATTACATAAATATCTGCTTCTTCAGAGAAATCTACGCGCTCAAATCCCTCATTTTTAAAAGAACGAGCTATGGTAGAGGTCTCAGAAAAATTTAGTTTACAACCCAGAGTGTAGAATGCTACCTTCTTCTTATTCATAATCAAGAATTATCAGCCAATTCGGAAATCGGGCTGCAAAGATACCAACTAAAAATGTTTTGATAAAATATAAAGGAATTCCTGTTTTAAATCATTAATTCCTTCTCCATTTGGAGGTTTGTTCAAAAACGTTTTCAAGGATTTTGCGATCCTCTGAAGTAAGTTCCTCATTTCGCCTGGCCATGACCAGTTCAGCAGTTTCAAAAACCTTATCCAGTTTATAGGTGCTCATCCCGGCACTTCCTCCCCAGCTGAAACTTGGAACAAAATTTCTTGGAAAACCACTTCCGAAAATATTCGCACTCACACCTATGACTGTCCCGGTATTAAACATTGTATTTATTCCGCATTTACTATGATCTCCCATAATTAAACCGCAAAATTGAAGTCCTGTCTTGGCAAAGTTCTCTGTTTTATAATTCCATAAGCGAACCGGGGCATAATTGTTTTTAAGATTGGAATTATTGGAGTCGGCTCCAATATTACACCACTCTCCCAATACTGAATTTCCTAGAAATCCATCATGACCTTTACTGCTATTTTTGAACATCACAGAATTATTAATCTCCCCTCCTGCTTTGCAAAAAGGACCTATAGTAGTTGGTCCATAGATCTTTGCACCCATTTTTACTATTGCATGCTCACAAGCTGCAAAGGGACCTTTAATAAGTGAACCTTCCATTATAAGGGAATCCTTCGCAATATAGATAGGACCCGAGGAAGCATTTAATGAACAGTTCTCGACCTGGGCACCCTCTTCAATAAAAATGTTTTCTTCAGATTTTGTAAAATTGGAAGAATGTATGGGTTGAGATTTTCTTCCGTCGGTCAATAATTTGAAATCAGCTTCAATTTCCTCTCCGTTCTTAGAAAAAATGTCCCAGGTGAATGAAATTTTAGTGACATTAGACCTGAGCTGTCTGGCTGTTAACTTACTAAGATCGGTTTCAGTTTTTCCAATCTGGTAATAGGCGACGACTTCTTCACCATCTATTAATTTTTCATCCTGAGCTAATTCTTCTAACTCCCCTAAAAGATCCTTAGAGGGCGCATAAGAAGCATTAATGAATAAATTTTCCTCTCCTAAAATCAAAGGCCATTTTCCCTGCAAATAGTCTTCAGTTTTCGTAGAGATCTCGACCTTCAAAAATTTTTCCCATTTTTCCCTTAGGGTCAATATTCCTACGCGAATATCGGCTACAGGCCTTGTAAATGTGAAAGGCAGCAGGTCGTTTCTCGAACCACCATCAAAAAGGACATAATTCATCATGTTAAATTTTCTTCAAAAGTAATAGATATTCAAGAACAGGAAAGAAAATAGCAAAATTGATGCATAAAAAAAGCCGCTAAAAGCGGCTCTGAATATATCTTATCAAAAAACAGAAAATTATTTTTTCTTGAATTTCGAATACTTGTTCTTGAATTTATCAATTCTACCCGCACTGTCAACCAGTTTTGTTTGCCCGGTATAATAAGGGTGAGAAGTTCTGGAGATCTCCAGTTTCACCAACGGGTATTCAGTTCCGTCAACTTCAATAGTTTCTTTAGTTTTGGCAGTAGATTTAGTAATGAATACGTCATCGTTAGACATATCTTTAAAAGCTACTAATCTATAATTTTCCGGATGGATTCCCTGCTTCATCGCTTTGATCTTTTAATTTTTCGAGGTGCAAATTTAATCAATTAGTCTATAACTACAAATGTTTTTCTAAAATCTTTTAATATAAAATCTATTGTAACGTTTTACTATATTTGATTACTAACCGCTAAACTAATCAATTCAAAACCTAATGGAAAATTCTCCTTCAGTTAAATCGGTAGCCTATACTTATGGTCTGTTGCTGGCCGCATACTCAATCTTAGTACTTGTTCTTATCTATGTTTTTAATTTAGATCAGGAAAACTGGGTATTAGGAGTCGTAAATACCCTTGTAAGTATCGCAATATTTTCAGCTGCCATAAAAAATTTTAAGTCCAAAAACGGTAATTTTCTAAGTCTTAAAGAAGCCTTGAAGGTAGGATTTGCAACTGCCGCCATAGCCGGTCTCGTTACTGCCATCTATGCTTACATCCATTATAGTTTAGTATATCCCGAATTTTTGGATATTCTTAGGGAAAAGGCTTATATGGATATGGCGGGACGAGGAATGACGGATGCCCAGATTGAACAGGCAATGGGGATTACAAGGAAAACTACCACTCCATTGTTTTTCTCAATAATCACTCTTATGAGCACCTTATTCTTCGGATTCCTTATATCTTTGGTGGCTGGATTGATAATGAAAAAAGAGAATCCTGCACAACAATAGTAAATTATAATTAATGCAGATATCGGTTGTAATACCTCTTCTTAACGAAGAACAATCTCTTGCTGAATTATATGAATGGATCGCAAAGGTGATGCATTCCAATTCTTATTCCTACGAGATCATTTTCATAGATGATGGCAGCACAGATAGTTCTTGGAAAACAATCGAATCTTTATCTAAAAATGATAATGCGGTAAAAGGTATTCGGTTTAACCGTAATTATGGGAAATCCCAGGCGCTACATGCAGGCTTTCTAAAAGCCCAGGGAGACGTAGTGATCACCATGGATGCAGACCTCCAAGATAATCCTGAAGAGATCCCCTATTTGTATAAAATGATAAGTGAAGGCGGGCACGACCTTGTTTCAGGCTGGAAAAAGAAACGCTACGATAATGTGATCACTAAAAACCTACCTTCAAAATTATTTAATGCGGCTGCAAGAAAAACCTCGGGAGTTAAACTTCATGATTTTAATTGCGGATTGAAAGCATATAAAAAAGAGGTCATAAAAAATATTGATGTTTATGGAGAAATGCATCGATATATACCGGTGCTTGCGAAAAATGCCGGATTCTATAAGATCACCGAAAAAGAAGTACAACACCAGGCCAGGAAATACGGTAAAACCAAATTTGGAATAAATCGTTTTATACATGGTTTTCTTGACCTTATAAGCATCTGGTTCCTTTCTAAATTCGGGAGAAGACCTATGCATCTTTTTGGGGCTTTAGGAGTGCTCATGTTCTTCATTGGTTTTTTAGCCGCAGGCTGGATAGGATTTTCCAAACTGTACAAGCTATATCATGGAATTCCCAATATTCTTGTTGCATCAAACCCCTGGTTTTACATTTCCCTGACGGTGATGATCATAGGCACACAATTTTTCCTGGCAGGTTTTCTAGGAGAACTTATCTTGAGGTCCAAAAGAGATAAAGATAGATACCTGATAAGGAAAACCACCTCCAACATTTAAGGCCTTTCGCAGATTAATCATTATTTTTGCCAAGCTAAAAGAAACAATTATGGCGACTAACAAACCTGAGATTTTAGAGAAAGCCAAAATATGGCTAACCGATATTTTTGATGCGGACACCAAGCAAGAAGTGAATCGTCTTATCGAAAACGATCCAAAAGAATTAGAGGAAAGTTTTTATAAGGACGCTGAATTTGGCACCGGCGGAATGCGAGGAGTAATGGGTGTTGGTACCAATCGTATAAATAAGTACACCTTAGGAAAAAACACTCAGGGTTTATCAAATTACTTAAAGAAATCATTCCCCGGAGAAGACTTAAAGATCGCAATAGCATATGACTGTAGAAATAACAGTCAGTCCCTTGCAAAAGTTGTCGCAGATGTATTTTCTGCTAATAATATCAAGGTTTATCTTTTTTCAGAATTGAGACCAACGCCTGAACTGTCTTTTGCAGTAAGAATGCTGGACTGCCATTGTGGTATCGTATTGACGGCGAGCCATAACCCGCCAGAATATAACGGTTATAAAGTATATTGGCAGGATGGTGGCCAATTAGTACCGCCACAGGATGAAGAAGTGGTAAGTATCATAAATAAGCTTAAATATGAAGCCATCAATTTCAAGGCAAAAGAAGAACTCATAGAAAAGATTGATACCGAAGTTGATAAGAAATTTGCCGAATCTTCCGTTAAGAATGGAAGTTTTGACACTCCTTCCTCCGCACGTGAAAAGCTCGGTATAGTTTTTACTTCGCTGCACGGCACTTCGATTACCATGGTGCCAGAAGTTCTTAAAAATGCCGGATTTACGAATGTGCATCTTGTCGAGGAGCAAAAGGAACCAAACGGGAATTTCCCAACGGTGGAATCTCCTAATCCCGAAGAACCTGAAGCGCTTGAAATGGCTCTTGAACTGGCAGAGAAAAAAAACGCAGATATCGTTATTGGGACCGATCCCGATTGTGACAGACTTGGTGTTGCGGTAAGAGACCTTAAAGGTGAATTGGTGCTTTTAAATGGAAACCAGACCATGCTGGTAATGACATGGTTTCTTCTCGAGCAATGGAAAAAAGAGAATAAGATCAAAGGCAAGGAGTTCGTTGCCTCCACGATCGTATCTACACCAATGCTAAAAAATCTCGTTGAAGATTATGGAGTAAAATACATGGAAGTGCTTACTGGCTTCAAATGGATAGCGAAATTGATCAAAGATCATCCTGAACTTGATTTTATAGGAGGTGGCGAAGAAAGTTTTGGATATATGGTTGGAGATTTTGTAAGGGACAAGGATGCAGTTACCGCTACTCTTCTGGCTTGTGAGATCGCGGCCAAAATGAAAGATGAAAATAATTCATTCTATAAAAAACTACTTGAGTTATATACTGAATACGGTCTTTATAGGGAAGAGCTTATCTCTCTGGTTAAAAAAGGAATTGAAGGTGAAAAAGAGATCGGGCAAATGCTGATAGATCTTCGTGAGAATCCGTGGAAAGAAATAGATGGAGAAAAAGTTGTTCTCGTAGAAGACTATAAGGCTTCCAGGGCCAGGAATTTACAGGATCATACAGAGACCACTATCGACATCCCGAAATCCAATGTACTTATCTATTATACAGAAAACGGAACGAAAATAGCCGCAAGGCCCAGTGGTACCGAACCTAAAATAAAGTTCTACATCAGCGTAAATAAAGAACTTATATCTGTTGAAGATTACGCCAAACAAGATCAAGAACTTAAGGATAAAATTACCCGGATTAAGGAAGAACTTAAACTGGGTTAATCAATTTTAAATGACATACTTCCGCAAAATATTGCAGTTCGCGATTCCTTACAAGAAATATGCGATACTAAATATCATCTGCAACGTTCTTTATGCGATTTTCAGCACCCTTTCATTCATAGCGCTCATCCCGGTAATCCAGGTTCTCTTTGATAAGACGAAAAGAGTAGGTGAAAAACCACAATGGGATGGCATTGGTGGCTTAAAGGATTATGCTGTAAACCATTTCAACTATTACGTTACGCAAAGGGTAAATGAGGACGAAGTTTCTGCGCTGATCTTCATTTGTGGAATCGTAGTTCTTTTATTCTTCCTTAAAAACCTTTTTGGTTATCTGAGCTCCTTCTTTCTCACCTTTTTAAGGAACGGAGTTCTGAGAGATGTTCGCGATGCTCTTTATGAAAAAATACTGGAATTACCGATTTCATACTTTTCTGAAAAAAGAAAAGGTGATACTATTTCCAGGATCACTGCAGATGTTAATGAGGTCCAAACATCCTTTCTTTCAATCCTTGAGCTGATAGTAAGGGAACCTTTGACCATCTTATTTACAATCATAGCCATGCTTATGATGAGTGCTAAGCTGACCTTATTTGTATTCGTTTTTCTTCCTATATCAGGTTTCATAATTTCACTGATTGGAAAACAATTGAAGAAACAGTCAAATCTCGCTCAAGAAGAGAATGGTTATTTTCTAAGTATCGTGGAAGAAACACTTAGCAGTCTCAAAATCGTTAAAGGATTTAACGCCGAAAGTAAATTCTACCAAAAGTTTCAGGAATCCACGGACAGGTTGAATTCCATACTGAATAAACTTGTAAACAGGCAAAATCTGGCCTCCCCAACCAGCGAATTCCTTGGAATTTTCGTTATTGTGATCATCCTATGGTTTGGAGGGAATATGGTACTTGTGGAGAACACTCTTGATGCAGCCACTTTTATAGCCTTCCTTGGCCTGGCATACAATATCCTTACGCCAGCCAAACAAATTTCCAAGGCCTCTTACAGCGTAAAGAAAGGAAATGCCGCCGCTGAAAGAATACTGCATGTGCTGGAGACACCATCAACACTGACGGATGCACCAGGTGCAGTGGACAAAACAGATTTCGATAGAAAAATCACCATCGAAAATATAAATTTCAGTTACGAAAAAGAACTTGTACTTAAGGATTTCAGCATTGAAGTTCCAAAAGGTAAAACGGTTGCGCTCGTAGGACAATCAGGATCAGGAAAATCAACTATAGCAAATCTAATTACCAGGTTCTATGATGTAAATTCTGGAAGTATAGCTATTGATGGAACAGATATAAGGAATATAAGGAAAGCTTCACTTAGAAATTTAATGGGACTAGTTACCCAAGATAGTATTTTGTTTAACGATAGTATTAGAAATAATGTAGGGCTGGGAAAGGACAAGGCTACAGATGAAGAGATTATCGAAGCCTTAAAGATCGCAAATGCCTGGGAATTCGTAAAGCAACTTCCTGGCGTTTTGGACACTAATATCGGGGATAGCGGTAATAAACTGAGTGGCGGACAAAAACAAAGGCTTTCTATTGCCAGAGCCGTATTAAAGAACCCTCCTATTATGATATTGGATGAAGCCACCTCGGCCCTGGATACAGAGAGCGAAAAGCTTGTTCAGAAAGCTCTGGAAAACATGATGAAGAACAGAACTTCAATAGTTATAGCCCATAGATTATCCACTATTCAAAATGCCGACAATATAGTGGTAATGCAAAGGGGTGAGATTGTAGAGCAGGGTAAACACCAGGACCTTATCGCGAAGAACGGCGCTTATAAAAAGCTTGTGGAAATGCAATCTTTTGACTAAAGAATGGGGTTTCTTTTCTAAAAAAGACCATGTTAGAAATAAAAAAAAGGATGATAGTAGGTATCATCCTTTTTTTTATAAAATTACTTCCACTTTAGGGCTTGTAGAAATAATTATGATTTAATTCTAATTCATGGGGGCAAAAAAGGTTTAAATCATTTCTTAGGTAAATATACATCCTAAATCTATTAAAACAAGATAAAATTGATTTTTATCCATTTTTTTGTGTTTTTATACCGTAAAAATAATTTTTTGAGTAATACTTTTCCTACTTTATAGAATTTGTAATATTTAATTTCAAGGATTTCTTCTTTTCAATACCTTTAGGCCCCTTATAAACATTAAGAAGTTTGCAGGATTCCGAAGAACTTTTTGTAAGAAGATTACAGGATAATGCTTCCTCTGAGGAAGCGTTCAGAGAACTTATTTCAATCTATAAGGAAAGATTATATTGGCATATTAGGAACATGGTAAAGAATCATGACGATGCAGATGATGTTCTACAAAACACTTTTCTAAAGGTCTATAGAAATATTGGCCAATTTAAAGGAGAAAGCAAATTATACAGTTGGATGTATCGAATTGCCACCAACGAATCAATAACATTTTTGAATAAAAAGGCTAGAAGTCAGCAGATCACTTCTGAAGAACTGCAGGAACAGATCATCAATAACCTGGAAAGTGATGTTTATTTTGAAGGTAAGGAAATTCAAATTAAATTACAGAAGGCAATTGCCACGCTTCCGGATAAACAGCAACAGGTTTTCAATATGAAGTATTTCCAGGAATTAAAATACAGAGAAATGGCTGAGATTCTGGAAACCAGCGAAGGAGCTTTGAAAGCCTCTTATCATATTGCTGCGAAAAAAATAGAAGAATATTTAAAGTCAAATTAAACCATTAGAAAAATTTTTAGTCAAAGAATTGATGAAAACCGATAGAAGTAAATATCCTCTTAATTCCGGCTTCGACGTTCCAGAAAATTATTTCAAGAATCTCGAAGATAGGATCATTCAAAGAATGGAAGCTAAGGAGATAAATCTTCCAGAGAGGAAAGCCGGTTTTAATGTTCCTGATGGTTATTTTGGTACTCTTGAAGATCGCTTAATGGAAAAAGCGGGTCAGAAAGAAACAAAAGTAATAGAGATTTATCGAAAAGAATATTTTTATTATGCTGCTGCGGTTGCTGCAATCCTAATTTTGACATTAGGTAATTTCTTTCAGACAGCTACCAATGAAAATATCGGTTGGGACGATGTAGAGATATCGACTATTGAAAATTACATAGATGAGGGTTATGAAATGGGTTATATCGAATTGAACACGGCAGATTACAGCGAATTTATCTTCGAAGATGGCCAGTTAATTGGCGAAGAAGACTTTAATACCGTGAACGCTGAAGCTGCCATGGAGTATATAGATGAAAACCTGGAAGATCCTTCTTATATAATGGATTAATATTATGAAAAAATTAGTATTAATAGTATTATTTGGACTGCTGGCTAATCCTATTTTTTCTCAGGGAGACCGTGAGCAGCAAAGGGAGCGAATCAAAGCTCTTAAAGTCGCTTTTTTTACTCAGGAATTGAACCTGACGAACAAAATAGCTGAAAAATTCTGGCCGATTTATAATAAATATGAGCAGGAAAAGAGAGCTTTACATAAAAGAGAACACATTGAAATTGAGAACGTCGAGTGTTTAAGCGAAGAAAAGGCCAACGCCATGTTAAATGAATTTCTTACTGTTGAGAATGAAGAGTATAAAATCAAAAAACAGCTTTTTAACGATCTCAAGGAAATCATTTCAGCGAAAGATATTATAAAGCTTCAGAAACTGGAAAATGAATTTCATAAGAAGCTTATAAAAGAATACCGCTCCAAACGCGAGCGTGAAAATCCTAATAGCAGTGAGTAGTTCGCTATTCATATTTAGTTTTTTGGTTAGTTAGTAGTTAATAATCCGGCGAGAATTCTTGCCGGATTATTCATTTTTAGCGAAAAGTAAGTTTAGCTACCCTTCCACTCCCCGCAGCATAGGCTATGGAGTCGTTTAAAAATCTTAAGGTAAAAAATCCTTCGTCGCTTAGTTTTTCCCAGGAGATCCCGCCATCATTACTATATTCTATTCCGGTAAATCCGGCAGCAACAATTTTATTCCCCTGTGAATTAGGAAAATACCTTATACTGCTCTTATATCCAGGATTTTTTCCTTCAGCAATCAGCTCCCACGTCTTTCCGCCATCATAAGTGATCGCTTTGTTCGCACTATTGTTTTCAGGTTTTGTGTAATCCCCTCCTATTATTATTCCCTGGTTATTATCATAAAAATCTAAACTATAACCCCCTGTGGTAGGCTTTCCCTGGATCAATGGAGTATCAAAAACTTCCCATGTTCCTCCCTTATTCGGTGAAAAAAGGATCCTGGATTTGACACCACCGGTCAGGATCCATGTATTATCTCCCTGAATGGCTATATTAGAATTACTGGCAGCAAATGCGGCTTCTCCTTCAGCTGCATCAGGTAAATCATTGCAATTCAATTTATTCCAGCTATTACCTCCATTCCTGGTTATAATAATTGATATGCAACCGTCTGTAGGATCTCCCATTGCTATACCCTCCCTATCATTCCAGAATGACATGGAATCATAGAATACATTTTCTCCCTCCTCTTTATATACCAACTCCATTTTTCCGGTATCCCCGGTTTTAAACAATAGAGCAGGATTGCCAGCACTTAACATGAAAAAATCTGTAGAGGTGCTACCTATTGCACGAAATTCTGGGACTACAGTATCAAATCTCTGAACGTTGGTCTTCCATTTCCCGGTCGAAGCATTATACAATCCATAAGTTCCATTATTTGCAGCAAATGCAAGATTATTTCCAATAATTTCTATGGCTCTAATACTTAAAGAGTCATCCTTGAAAATATTTTCTACGATAACAGTGGAATACTCTTTATCCTGGAAATCCGATGAAACATTGGTATCATTCTTTTTAGTTTCATTTTTGCAAGAGAAGGCCAGCAAAATCAATAATATGCCTATTTTTTTCATGTTTGGAATTTGATCCAAATATAAATTAATCCCATTCAAATTTGCTTAACTTTGCCGCTTAAAGAATTTTTATGCGGCTACACAGAAACCTGGTCTTTGCGACGATTGATGCTCTCTCTGAAATATTCAATAAAGGAAATTATGCAGATAAAGTGATCGAAAAAACCCTGAAGAGGGATAAACGCTGGGGTTCCAGGGACAGAAGCTTTATAGCTGAGACTACTTATGACATCGTTCGCTGGAAAAGACTTTATGCTGAGATAGCAGAAGTAAAAGAACCTTTTTCCAGGGAAGACCTGTTTAGGGTTTTTGCCGTCTGGTGTGTGCTTCGCGGTGTTGGAATTCCAGATTGGCCTCAATTCTCCGGAACTCCGGAACGAAGGATAAAAGGAAAATTTGATGAACTGAGCAAGATCCGAAAATACAGAGAATCCATTCCTGATTGGATGGACGAGTTAGGCTCGAAAGAACTTGGTGATAAGAAATGGACTGAAGAGATACATGCCTTGAACAAACAGGCCCCTGTAGTTATTCGGGCTAATACTTTGAAGACAAATCCTAAAGAGCTTGCCGAAAAATTACTTGAGGAAGGTATAGAAACCTTTAACCTGAGAAATCACCCAGAAGCATTAGAACTTAAGGAAAGAGCTAACATATTTAAAACCAATGCCTTCCAGGAAGGACTGTTTGAAGTACAGGATGCCAGCTCTCAAAGGGTAGCCGAATTCCTTAATGTAGAACCGGGAATGCGAGTAGTGGATACCTGTGCGGGGGCCGGAGGAAAAACCCTTCACCTTGCAGCCCTTATGGAAAACAAAGGGCAGATCATCGCTCTGGATATTTACGGAAACAAATTAAAAGAGCTGAAAAGGAGGGCTCGCCGAGCCGGTGCCCATAATATAGAAACAAGGGATATCGACTCCAGTAAAGTCATCAAAAAACTTTATGGAACGGCAGACAGGGTTCTCATCGATGCACCATGCAGCGGTTTAGGAGTATTAAGCCGGAATCCGGATGCAAAATGGAAACTTCAACCTGAATTTCTAGAGAACATCAAAAATACCCAATTAGAAATTCTTGAACAATATTCCAAAATGGTAAAGAAAGGAGGAAGACTCGTCTATGCCACATGTTCCGTCCTTCCTTCTGAAAATGAAAAACAGGTTCAAAAATTTCTAAAAACTGAAGCGGGGCAAAATTTTAAACTTTTAAAAGAGAAAAAGATACTTTCAAGTGAAAGCGGCTATGATGGATTTTATATGGCCTTACTGGAGAATATTGCTTGATACCCATCCATGGGGAAAAGCTTAATTGATTTATCGCCCAAAAAATGTCCGAAATCAAAATGGCTATCGATTAGCTGATCTTCAACAAATCCATGTATAATTGATATATATATTCATGCCATGACGAAACTGGATTTTAACGAAGCACCGATAAAAAAATTAGCTTTTGTTTCAAAATTTAAGAACTGAACTTTATTAAAATATTTAATCCAGCCCAAGAAAAAATCATAAATTTGTGCTTTTCAAAAACAACACAAACAACTCGTAAATGATCCTTTTCTTCGGAAACCAAACCACAAAGGTTTTTGCTGTAGAAACCCACTCGGAACTCTCAGCACAGGAAATATCAAAACTAAACTGGCTTTTTGGAAACACTCAACAAATAAATAAATCTGCGCTTGCAGATTTTTTTGTTGGCCCAAGAGCCGCAATGATCACTCCATGGAGTACAAATGCAGTTGAAATCACCCAAAACATGGGAATTCATGGCCTAATTCGGATCGAAGAATTTCTTCGGGTAGATGAACATTTTCACGATTACGATCCGATGCTTTCCCAAAAATATAATGGATTGGACCAGGATCTTTTTGATATACATGTTAATCCTGCTCCAATTATTGAAGTGGAGGATATTTCAGCTTTTAATATCAAAGAGGGACTGGCTTTAAATCCTGAAGAAATCGAGTACCTGGAAAATCTTTCTGAAAAACTTGGGAGAAAACTAACAGATTCGGAAGTTTTTGGCTTTTCCCAGGTAAATTCAGAACACTGTAGACATAAGATATTCAACGGAACCTTTATCATAGATGGAGAAGAAAAACCGGTATCGTTATTTAAGCTGATTAGAAAAACATCAGAAAAAAATCCCAACGAAATTGTTTCTGCCTATAAAGACAATGTAGCTTTCATAAACGGGCCCGTTGTAGAACAATTCGCTCCAAAATCGGCAGATATTCCAGATTATTACCAGACCAAGGATTTTAATTCTGTTATATCCCTGAAAGCAGAAACGCATAATTTCCCAACTACCGTAGAACCTTTTAATGGTGCTGCTACGGGTAGTGGTGGTGAAATAAGGGATCGCCTGGCCGGAGGAAAAGGCTCTCTTCCCCTAGCTGGAACTGCCGTATATATGACTTCCTATTCCCGATTGGAAAAGGATAGGCCCTGGGAAAAAAGAATGAGAGAAAGAGAATGGCTGTATCAAACCCCCATGGACATTCTCATTAAAGCCTCAAACGGAGCTTCCGATTTTGGAAATAAATTTGGTCAGCCTTTGATTTCCGGTTCGGTGTTAACTTTTGAGCATACAGAACATGATCGTGCTCTTGGATATGACAAGGTGATCATGCTTGCAGGCGGTATCGGTTATGGAAAAGCAAATCAGGCTAAAAAAGATATTCCCGAAGAAGGAGACAAGATCGTTGTCCTTGGTGGGGAAAACTACAGGATTGGTATGGGTGGAGCCGCGGTTTCTTCAGCAGATACCGGAGAATTCAGCAGCGGTATAGAATTGAACGCTATCCAAAGGTCTAATCCTGAAATGCAGAAGCGAGCGGCGAACGCCGTTCGGGGAATGGTGGAAAGTGATGAGAATCCAATAGTATCTATTCACGACCACGGTGCTGGAGGACATCTAAACTGCCTGAGTGAACTTGTAGAAGAAAAAGGTGGTAAGATAAATCTCGACGCTTTGCCGGTAGGTGATCCAACACTTTCCGCTAAAGAGATCATCGGCAACGAGTCTCAGGAAAGGATGGGATTAGTTATTGGAAATAAAGACATTGAAAAACTAAAAAGGGTCGCTGACAGGGAAAGAGCCCCGATGTATGAAGTCGGAGATGTGACCGGAGATTATCGATTTACCTTTGAAGGAGAAAAATCAGGCCAAAAGCCCATGGACCTCGCCTTATCAGATATGTTCGGAAGCTCACCGAAAACGATAATGAGGGATAAAACTATTAAGAGAGACTATGAGGCTGTTTCTTATAATGCTTCCAAAATACATGAATACATTGATCAGGTCTTACAGCTGGAATCTGTAGCCTGTAAAGACTGGTTAACCAATAAGGTGGATCGATGTGTTTCCGGTCGGGTAGCGAAACAACAAACTGCCGGAGCTCTTCAATTGCCTTTAAATAACTGTGGGGTGATGGCACTGGATTACAAAGGTAAAGAAGGCGTAGCTACCTCTATAGGACACTCACCTGTTTCGGCTTTGGTAGATCCTGTTGCCGGTTCAAAAAATTCAATCGCGGAAGCTTTATCCAATATAGTTTGGGCACCGCTGGAAAAAGGCCTTAAATCGGTCTCACTTTCGGCTAATTGGATGTGGCCATGTAATAATGAAGGAGAAGATGCGAGGTTATATGATGCAGTAGAAGGAGTATCAAATTTCGCCATTTCATTAGGTATTAATGTTCCTACAGGGAAGGATTCGCTTTCCATGAAACAGCGGTATAAGGATGGTGAAGTCATCTCTCCGGGAACAGTTATCATATCTGCAGCTGCTCACTGTTCAGATATTACCAGGGTTGTAGAACCTGTTCTTCAAAAGGACGGCGGGGATATTTATTATATAAACCTTTCCCAGGATGAATTTAAACTTGGAGGATCATCCTTCGCTCAAATCCTGAATAAGGTTGGTAATGAAGTCCCCACTATTAAGGACGATCAAAAATTCGCTGCAATTTTTAATGGAATACAAGAGCTGATCAAGAAAGAACTTATAGTTGCCGGCCATGACGTGGCATCAGGAGGTTTGATTACATCCCTTCTGGAAATGTGTTTTGCCGATGTTTCTCTGGCTGCCAATCTGGATCTTTCTGTTCTACAGGAAAAAGATATCGTAAAATTACTTTTCAATGAAAATTGCGGAATCGTTTTTCAGGCTAAAAATTCTTCAGTAGAAGATTTTCTAAACAAACAGGAAATTCCATTTTTTAAAATAGGAAAAGTAGCTGAAGGAGATATTTTAAGCATTAAAAATCAATCTGACAGCTTAAGTCTAAATATTCCAGAGCTGAGGGATAAATGGTACAAAACCTCCTTCCTTCTCGATGAAAAACAGAGCGGAATAGATAAAGCGACTGAAAGATTTCATAATTACAAGAAGCAAGCTCTAGAATTCGAATTCCCCAAGCATTTTACAGGTAAACTACCTGTATTGGAGTCCGAGAAACCTAAAATAAAAGCCGCTATCATCCGTGAAAAAGGATCAAATTCTGAAAGAGAAATGGCACGCGCCATGTATCTTGCTGGTTTTGAAGTTAAGGATGTACATATGACCGACCTGATATCCGGAAGGGAAACTCTTGAAGATATACAGTTTATTGCTGCTGTTGGAGGTTTTTCGAATTCAGATGTATTAGGCAGTGCAAAAGGCTGGGCAGGAGCATTTCTATATAACGAAAAGGCCAAAAAAGCCTTGGACAATTTCTTTGCTAGAAAAGATACCCTTTCCCTTGGAGTTTGTAACGGTTGTCAGTTGTTCATAGAACTTGGCCTGATCAATCCTGATCATGAGCAGAAACCAAAGATGCTTCACAACGAATCTCATAAATTCGAATGTAACTTTACTTCTGTAGAAATTCAGGAAAACAATTCAGTGATGTTATCCAGTCTTGCCGGTACCAAGCTCGGGATCTGGGCAGCACATGGAGAAGGTAAATTCAGTTTTCCTTACGAGGAAGAAAAGTATAAGATCGTTGGAAAATACGGATATGAAGGTTATCCTGCTAATCCAAACGGTTCGCATTTTAATACTGCTATTATGACCGACGATACGGGCAGACACCTTGTTATGATGCCACATCTTGAAAGGTCGACCTTCCCATGGAACTGGGCTTATTATCCTAAAGGCAGGAAAGATGAAGTTTCACCCTGGCTGGAGGGCTTTGTAAATGCCAGAAAATGGCTGGAAAAGAAATAAAAAAAGAGGAGCTTTATTGCTCCTCTTTCTTTTTGTTTAATTATTTAAAGGATATTCTTCAAAAATATCATCTACCATATCCTGGATAGCCGTTAAGGAATTCTCTTCAAAAATGGGATCGGTAGCTACACCTTTCCAAACGGTATTCTTAGTGTCGCTATCCACCAACTGAACTATTAAGGTTCCTTCCTCATAGGCATAGGTATCAGTATCATATCCTACAATATTTACATAATTATTATAGCCAGGATAATAATAGGGTTCGTAATAAGGAGGTATCGTACCTATACCTGCAGTATAAGGATAGGTAGTGTAAATAGGATCTGTATCCACTGCCAGTTCAGTATCTATTTTCGTACTTACCAATACTAAGAGATCTGGATCTTCCCTGTCCAGTTGATATCCTTCTTCTCTCAAATTCTTATTTATAGATTCCAAAATGAAGGTATTAACTTCTTCATCATTATAACTTCTTTCGGGAACCTCTTCATTGGTATTTGGCAGATAAGCAAATGTATCATATTTGCTAAGGTCCCTGTCCATCGGTTTTACGGTACTTACTTTAGGCCCACAACTAATTAACACCAACATCAATAGTGAACTAAATAAACTGTTTATAAATTTCATAATACTTTCTTTTGGTTTACTCTAAATATAAAAAGCTTATCTCATGCCTTTGATATTGATGATCCCGTTTAAAATTAGTTTAACCTATGCCCTGACTTTTTAATTAAAATTTATAATAAAAGTGCTGTGAAAAATTTCTATATGTTAAAGCATTTATTGAATTATTAAATATTCATAGCTTTTTTGCTGAATTTGATTTGAATGAGCCCTTAAAATTCCTATTTTGCAATGTATATCCAAACCGCAAAATTTCATGAAAGAAATAAAACGCCTCTTTGATTTCCCGTATTTTCAGCTTGAAAACCATCCTTTAGAAAAAGCTTTATGCACTAAGTATGGTGATGAATGGAAGTGCCTTTCTACTCAGCAATATATAGATCAGGCAAATACAGTAAGCAGAGGTTTACTAAAATTAGGGGTCAAGCCAAACGATAAGATCGCTGTGATTTCATCCACTAACAGGACAGAATGGAATGTTATGGATATAGGAATTCTTCAGTTGGGCGCCCAAAATGTGCCTATTTATCCTACTATTTCTGAAGAAGATTATGAATACGTTTTAAATCATAGTGGTTCGATTTTCTGTTTTGTTTCTGATGAAGAAGTGCTTGAGAAAGTAAGAAGTATCCAGGATAATACCCAATTGAAGGATGTATATAGCTTCAATGAAATTGAGGGATGTAAGAACTGGAAAGAGGTTCTGGAACTTGGTGAAGACAAGGGAAACCAAGATGAAGTAGAGCAGTTAAAAAAACAGGTGGATCAGGATCACCTCGCTACATTAATATATACTTCTGGCACCACTGGAAGGCCAAAAGGAGTAATGCTTACACACAGGAACATTGTAAGTAATGTACTAGGAAGTGCCCCTAGGGTACCATTTGAAACAGGAACTTATGTTTCTTTGAGCTTTCTTCCTGTTTGTCACATTTTCGAAAGAATGATCCTGTACCTCTATCAATATTATTCTGTTTCCATCCATTTTGCTGAGGCACTGGATAAGATTAGCGACAATCTTAAAGAGGTAAAGCCTCATGTGATTTCAGCAGTACCAAGACTCCTTGAAAAAGTATACGATAAAATTATAGCAAAGGGAACTTCTCTGGAAGGGATCAAAAAGAAGTTGTTCTACTGGGCAGTAGAATTAGGTTTGGAATTTGAACCCTATGGAAAAAACGGATGGTGGTATGAGACCAAATTGAGCCTTGCCAGAAAACTTATCTTTTCCAAATGGAAAGAAGGTCTTGGAGGTAATATTGAATTGATTGTTTCCGGTAGTGCCGCACTGCAACCAAGACTCGCACGTATATTTGCAGCCGCGGGTATTCCGGTAATGGAGGGTTATGGCCTTACCGAAACCTCCCCGGTGATAGCAGTAAACGACCAGCGCGACCATGGCTTTAAAATTGGAACCGTAGGCAAAGTTTTGGATAATGTTGAAGTAAAAATCGCTGAAGACGGAGAGATCCTTGCCAAAGGTCCAAACATAATGAAAGGGTATTATAAGGATGAGGAAAAAACAAAGGAAGTAATTGATGAGAAAGGATACTTCCATACCGGAGATATAGGTGAACTTGACAGTGAAGGTTTCCTTAGGATAACCGATAGAAAAAAAGAAATGTTCAAAACTTCCGGTGGTAAATATGTTGCACCACAAATAATTGAAAATACAATGAAACAATCCAGGTTTATCGAACAGATAATGGTTGTGGGAGATGGTGAAAAGATGCCAGCAGCATTAATACAGCCTAATTTTGAGTTTATTCAAGACTGGGCAAGAAGAAAAAATATCGATCTTGGAGACGGAAGTGCCAAAGCCATCGCTGCTAGCACTCCGGTAAAGGAACGGATTAAGGAAGAAGTAGACTTCTACAATGAAAAATTTGGTAAATGGGAGCAAATTAAAACTTTTGAACTCACCCCTGAACCCTGGACCGTAGAGGACGAACACCTCACTCCTACCATGAAATTGAAAAGAAGAAACATTAGGGACAGATATCAGCTTTTATATGAAAGCCTTTATGGCAGATCCTAAGTAAATAATTATAAATTATCTAAAAACTCCACCAATTTCGGTGGAGTTTTTTTGTTTTTAAGAAATTAACAATATCTAATTTCATACTTTGATATTTTTCACGTAATTTTATTATGCATGCATAATATTTTTTCCTAACTTTGATCACATTCAAAATAACTGATGAAGGAAAAAACTATAGACTATGTTTTGCGGGCAACCTGGATGGCTGTTTCTAAAATGTACAATGAAGAAGCCGGAAAAGCCGGAAGTACTATGGCTACAGGATTTGCTCTATTAAGTATAGATCCTGAAGAAGGTACCCCATCTACTTCACTTGGCCCCAAAATGGGAATGGAAGCCACAAGTCTCTCAAGAATCCTTAAATCGATGGAAGAAAAAGGATTGATCATTAGAAAAAGAAATCCTAATGATGGTAGAAGTGTCCTTATCCATCTTACCGAGTTTGGGAAGGAAATGAGAGACTATTCAAAAAGGGTGGTTTTAAGGTTTGATGAAGCCGTAAAGGAATCGGTGTCTGAAGAAGACCTTAATACTTTTATTGAGGTTGCAAAAACAATAATGAGTCTTATCAATGATAAGAAGATCTATACAGAAGAAATAAATATTAAAAATTAAGTATCCCGTTATGCCGGGATACTAAAAATGAAAACCAAAAAATGAAAAGAAGGATTAACAAAGTTGCAGTCATCGGCTCAGGTATCATGGGTAGTGGAATAGCCTGCCATTTCGCCAATATTGGTGTGGAGGTTCTTTTGCTCGATATTATACCGAGAGAACTAAACGACAAAGAAAAGAAGAAAGGTCTTAGCCTTGAAGACAAAGAGGTAAGGAACAGGATCGTAAATGAATCCCTTCAGAATTCATTAAAATCTAAACCTTCTCCAATTTATCATCAGGATTTTGCCAATAGAATATCCACCGGGAATCTCGAAGATGATATTGCTAAGGTTGCTGAAGTAGACTGGATCATAGAGGTCGTAGTGGAAAGACTTGATATTAAAAAACAGGTCTTTGAAAAACTGGAAAAACATAGAAAACCAGGGACTCTAATTACTACTAATACTTCCGGGATTCCTATAAACTTTATGACAGATGGACGCAGTGAGGACTTCAAAAAGCATTTTTGCGGTACTCACTTCTTCAATCCTCCAAGATATTTAAGATTATTTGAAATTATTCCCGGCAAAGAAACTTCCAAAGAAGTTCTTGAGTTCCTTCAGATGTACGGAGATAAATACCTAGGAAAGAAACCTGTTCTTGCCAAGGATACTCCTGCATTCATTGGTAATCGTATCGGAATATTCAGCATTATGAGTCTTTTCCACATGGTGAAAGATATGGGAACGACCATCGAGGAAGTGGATAAACTTACAGGTCCTGTAATTGGAAGACAAAAGTCAGCAACTTTTCGAACTGTGGATGTTGTTGGTCTGGATACTCTGGTTCATGTGGCTAACGGACTATATGAAAACGTTCCGGAAGATGAGCAACATGATCTTTTTGCCTTGCCAGATTTCATAGACACTATGATGGAAAACGAATGGTACGGAAGCAAATCCGGTCAGGGTTTTTATAAAAAGATAAAAAAGGATGATGGATCCAGTGAGATAAAATCGCTTGATCTTGATTCAATGGAATACCGTGATAAAAAGAGTGCTTCCTTCGCTACTTTAGAACAGACCAAAAGCATAGAAAAGGTAGAAGACAGATTCGAAGTACTGGTTAACGGAAAAGACAAGGCCGGGGAATTCTACAGAAAGACCTTCTCTGCCCTTTTTGCTTATGTATCTAACAGAATACCTGAGATCACTGATGAACTTTACAAGATAGACGATGCCATGAAAGCCGGATTCGGCTGGGAACACGGACCATTCCAGATTTGGGATGCCATTGGCGTGGAAAAAGGTATTGAAATGATGAAAGAGCAGGGCTATAAACCAGCAGACTGGGTTAATGAAATGCTTTCCAGCGGTAAGAAGAGTTTTTATACCGTAAAAGAAGGTAATACCTATTATTACGATATACCGGCAAAAGATCACAAAAAGGTTCCTGGACAGGATGCCTTTATCATTCTGGACAATATCCGTGAATCAAATGAGGTATTCAAAAACAGTGGTGTTGTGGTAGAAGATCTTGGAGATGGAATCCTGAATGTAGAATTCCGAAGCAAGATGAACACTATTGGAGGTGACGTTTTAGACGGAATTAATAAAGCCATAGATATGGCTGAAAAAAATTACCAGGGACTGGTCGTTGCCAATAATGGAAAAAACTTTTCTGTAGGTGCTAACATAGGAATGATCTTTATGATGGCTGTAGAACAGGAATATGACGAACTTAATATGGCCATCAAATATTTCCAGGATACCATGATGAGAATGCGCTACTCCTCTATCCCTACTGTCGCCGCTCCTCATGCAATGACACTTGGTGGAGGTTGTGAACTTTCCTTACACGCGGATAAGGTTGTAGCAGCAGCAGAAACTTATATCGGACTCGTAGAATTTGGAGTTGGTGTGATCCCCGGTGGTGGCGGAACCAAGGAAATGACGGTCAGAGCATCAGATACTTTCCAGAAAGATGATGTGGAACTTAACCGTCTAAGAGAACATTTCCTTGCTATAGGTATGGCCAAGGTTTCAACATCAGCTTACGAAGCCTATGACTTAAACCTTCTTCAGAAAGGAAAAGATATTGTGGTCGTGAATCCAGAGAGGCAATTGGCGATTGCTAAAAAACATGCCTTATTAATGGCGGAGAATGGTTATACCAAACCTATCCATAGAACCGATATTAAGGTTCTTGGTAAACAGGCGCTTGGAGCTTTCCTTGTAGGTACAGACCAGATGAAAGCCGGAAACTACATCAGTGAGCACGACCAGAAAATTGCCAATAAACTGGCCTATGTAATGGCTGGAGGTGACCTTTCTGAAAATCAGACCGTAAGTGAACAATATCTTCTTGATCTTGAAAGAGAAGCATTCCTTTCTCTTACGGGCGAGCGCAAAACGCTTGAAAGACTACAGCACATGCTGAAGAAAGGAAAACCACTTAGAAATTAAAATGGATGAATGTTGAAGACCGAGATCAGCATTTAAAATTTCTAATTCAAAATTTAAAACAATGAAAAAAACAGCATATATAGTAAAAGGGTATCGTACAGCAGTTGGTAAAGCACCACGGGGAGTATTCAGGTTTAAAAGACCTGATGAACTTGCAGCTGAGACTATCGAGTACATGATGGACAAGCTTCCGGAATTTGACAAAAAGAGAATTGATGATGTTATAGTCGGAAACGCAATGCCGGAAGCTGAACAGGGACTTAACGTAGGTAGACTTATCTCTTTGATGGGACTTAAGATCGAAGATGTTCCAGGTATGACGGTTAACAGGTATTGTGCCTCTGGGCTTGAAACTATTGCCATAGCTACTGCCAAGATCCAGAATGGAATGGCAGATTGTATTATTGCAGGTGGTGCCGAAAGTATGAGTTACATCCCAATGGGAGGATATAAACCCGTACCTAACTATGATCTTGCCCAGAAAGGTCATGAGGATTACTATTGGGGAATGGGATTAACTGCAGAAGCAGTTGCCAAGAAATATAATGTGTCCAGGGAAGACCAGGACCAGTTCGCTTATGATTCTCATCAAAAGGCGATAAAGGCCCAGGAAGAAAATAGATTTCAGGATCAGATTGTACCTATCAAAATAGATGAAACCTATGTGGATGCTGATGCGAAAAAGAAAACTAAATCCTATACCGTAAATAAGGATGAAGGACCCCGAAAGGACACATCAGTTGAAGTTCTCAATAAACTTCGCCCGGTATTTGCAGAAGGCGGAAGTGTAACTGCAGGAAATTCATCTCAAATGAGTGACGGTGCTGCCTTCGTAATGGTAATGAGCGAGGAAATGGTTAAAGAACTCAATCTAGAGCCTGTTGCCCGTATGGTAAGTTATAGTGCAGTGGGTGTAGAACCGAGAATCATGGGAATAGCACCTGTAAATGCAATCCCGAAAGCATTAAATCAGGCCGGATTAAAACAGGATGATCTGGAGCTAATAGAACTTAATGAAGCTTTCGCTTCTCAATCACTAGCAGTGATAAGGGAGCTTGGACTGGATAAAGACAGACTAAATGTTAATGGAGGTGCAATTTCCATGGGTCACCCACTGGGATGTACCGGTGCTAAATTATCGGTTCAGATCTTTGATGAAATGCGTAAACGCGAATTAAAGAACAAACATTGTATGGTTACTATGTGCGTAGGAACCGGTCAGGGTGCTGCAGGTATCTTTGAATTTTTAAACTAAAATAGTGAGAGCGATCTCATAATAAAAAATAAAATAATGAGTACAGAAACAATAAAAAAGGATATGCTTCGCGGAGGCCAATTCCTTGTAAAAGAAATAAATAGCGAAGACGTTTTTACTCCCGAAGATTTCTCTGAGGAGCAGAAAATGATGAAGGATTCGGTAAAAGAATTCGTTGATCGTGAGATCTGGCCAAATAAAGAAGAATTCGAAAAGAAGAATTATAAACTTACTGAAGAGATCATGCAGAAGGCCGGAGAACTTGGCTTTTTAGGGGTTTCTGTTCCCGAAGAATATGATGGCTTGGGAATGGGATTTGTCTCTACCATGTTGGTTTGTGATTATATTTCTGGTGCTACAGGATCTGTTGCAACCGCATTTGGTGCGCATACAGGTATAGGGACCATGCCTATACTTTTATATGGAAATGAAGAGCAAAAGAAAAAATATGTTCCCAAACTTGCCACTGGCGAATGGTTTGGAGCATACTGCTTAACAGAACCGGGTGCCGGTAGTGATGCAAATTCAGGGAAAACCAAAGCAGTACTTTCAGAAGATAAAAAACACTATTTGATCAATGGTCAGAAAATGTGGATCTCGAATGCTGGATTTGCAGACCTTTTCATTGTTTTTGCAAGAATAGAAGATGATAAATATATCACTGGGTTTATAGTAGAGAATGATTCAGAAAATGGAATTACCTTCGGAGAAGAGGAAAAGAAGTTAGGAATTCATTCCTCTTCCACCCGTCAGGTATTTTTTAACGATACCAAAGTTCCTGTAGAGAACATGCTTTCTGAAAGAGGAAATGGTTTTAAAATAGCCATGAATGCTCTTAATGTTGGACGGATAAAGCTTGCTGCTGCTTCTCTTGATGCCCAAAGAAGGGTTACAGATCTTTCAGTAAAATACGCTAACGACAGGGTTCAATTTA
>CAYWAB010000019.1:0-26207 GCA_964456105.1 uncultured Christiangramia sp.
AGACGTAATTGCTTACAGTAAAGAAGAAGCATTAAGATTAGGTCACGATTTCATCGGGACAGAACATCTTATGCTTGGTTTACTGAGAGACGGTGATGGAAAAGCCATAGATATATTGAATGCCCTGGAAATAGATCTGGGTCATTTGAGACGTAAGGTCGAAATTCTAAGCCCCGCAAATCCAAACACAGTAACCGTAAGTAATGAGAAGAGAAACTTGCATTTAACAAGGCAGGCCGAGCGTGCTTTAAAAACAACTTTTCTTGAAGCAAAGTTATTTCAAAGCTCTTCTATAAATACCGCTCACCTGTTGCTTTGCATTTTAAGAAATGAAAATGACCCCACTACTAAACTACTTAATAAATTGAAAATAGATTATGACGGTGTGAAAGATCAGTTCAAATACATGATCGCAAGTGATGAAGATGATTTCACCGAAAGCCCAGCTGCAGAATCCTTTTCTGATGATGATGGAGATGATACTGCGAGAGAAAACCCCTTTAGTGGTAGCGGCAGCGGAAGCACAGGTAAGACTACCAAAAAATCGAAAACTCCTGTTCTGGACAATTTTGGAAGGGATCTCACTGCATTAGCAGAAGCTGATAAACTCGATCCGGTCGTGGGTCGAGAGAAAGAAATTGAAAGAGTTTCCCAGATACTTAGTAGGAGAAAGAAAAACAATCCTCTTTTGATTGGTGAGCCTGGTGTGGGTAAATCTGCTATCGCAGAAGGTCTTGCTTTAAGAATCGTTAAAAGAAAGGTTTCCCGTATCCTTTTTGATAAAAGAGTAGTTACTCTGGATCTTGCAAGCCTTGTAGCAGGCACAAAATATCGTGGACAGTTTGAGGAACGGATGAAAGCCGTGATGAACGAACTTGAGAAGAATGATGATATCATCCTTTTTATAGACGAGATCCATACCATAGTCGGTGCTGGTGGAGCAACAGGAAGTCTAGATGCAAGCAACATGTTCAAACCGGCATTAGCTCGTGGAGAAATACAATGTATAGGTGCTACCACTTTGGACGAATATCGCCAGTATATTGAAAAGGATGGAGCTTTAGAGAGACGCTTCCAAAAAGTAATCGTAGAACCTACTACGGTAGAGGAAACCATAGAGATCCTAAATAACATTAAGAATAAGTACGAAGAACACCATAATGTAGAATACACAGAAGAAGCTATCAAAGCCTGTGTTAATCTTACTAACAGGTATATGACGGATAGGTTCCTGCCCGATAAAGCTATCGATGCTTTGGATGAAGCAGGTTCTCGAGTACATATTACCAATATAGATGTTCCTAAACAGATTCTTGACCTTGAACGAAAATTGGAAAAGGTCAGGGAGAGCAAGAATTCTGTTGTAAAGAAACAGAAATATGAGGAAGCCGCTAAACTAAGAGATGATGAGAAGAACCTTGAAAAAGAGCTTAGTATAGCTCAGGAAAAATGGGAAGAAGAATCTAAAAAACATAAGGAAACTGTTTCAGAAGAAAGTGTTGCTGATGTTGTTTCTATGATGACAGGCATACCTGTTAATAGAATAGCACAGACAGAAAGTAATAAACTGGTAGAACTGCCTAAAAAAATAAAGGGAAAAGTTATTGGTCAGGACGAGGCCGTTGGGAAAGTTGTAAAAGCTATTCAGCGTAACCGTGCGGGACTAAAAGATCCTAACAAACCGATTGGCTCTTTTATATTCTTGGGGCAAACAGGAGTTGGTAAAACACAGCTTGCTAAAGTTCTAGCTCGTGAATTATTTGACAATGAGGATACGCTCATTAGAATTGATATGAGTGAATACATGGAAAAATTCGCAGTATCAAGGTTGATCGGTGCACCTCCAGGCTATGTAGGATATGAGGAAGGCGGACAGTTAACTGAAAAAGTTAGAAGGAAACCTTATGCTGTAGTATTGCTTGATGAGGTTGAAAAAGCTCATCCAGATGTTTTCAATATGTTATTGCAGGTTCTTGATGATGGTTACCTAACTGATAGTCTTGGAAGAAAGATAGATTTTAGAAACACCATCATCATTATGACCTCCAATATCGGAGCCCGAAAACTGAAGGACTTTGGCCAGGGTGTAGGATTTGGAACAGCTGCCCAGAAATCACAGGCAGATGACAATGCTAAAGGTGTAATACAAAATGCCTTGAAAAAAGCCTTTGCCCCTGAATTTCTAAACCGAATAGACGATGTGGTGATCTTTAACTCTCTCGAGCGCGAAGATATCCATAAAATTATCGACATCGAACTTACTAAATTGTTCGAAAGAATTCATGGCTTAGGTTACCAGTTGAAGCTAACCGATAAAGCAAAAGACTTTATTGCTGAAAAAGGTTTTGACAAACAATATGGTGCCCGGCCTCTAAATAGAGCGATTCAGAAATATATTGAGGATGCTCTGGCTGAAGAAATCATTACTTCCAAACTTAAGGAAGGCGACACCATTAAAATGGATTTGGATGAGGAGAAAAACGAACTCACCATAGACATAAACAAATCTTTGGAAGAAACTGAATCCTAATCCGTTATAAACCGAAAGAAAAAGCCGCTTAACATTAAGCGGCTTTTTTATTGATTTCTCTTCAAAATTCAGCTGAATTCATTTAAATTTACCGCAACCAAGCCCTACAATCAAAATGATTTCTAAAGAAATTGAATTAGACTTTGGAAAGGTCACAATTCAGGATAATATTCTTATTGCACAGTTAAATGAGGGTATTTTATTTAATGTGGAAAGTAACCAGAAACTGCTGATCCTTGGGGAAGAAATATTCCAGGGTAAACCTTACGGTTACATATCACATCGCGTAAATTCCTATGCTGTGGATCCTTTCGTTTATTTCGAATCTGCCAAGGCTAAAAACCTTAAAGCCATAGCTGTTGTTAGCGAAAATGAAATGACCAGGAGAAATGCTGAAGAGGTTGAAAAGAAATTTTACAAGGGTACCAATGCCTTCAAGGTTTTTGATAAACTAGAGGATGCCGCAAAATGGATAAATACCAAGATCTGATTTTAATCTTCTTAATCTTACATAACCTTAGTATACCCACAGCCCAAAAATATCATCTTTCTAAGCTTTATAGTATAAAAGTTGCAGGACACTTTTTCCAATAGCGGCAGCTATGTCACCGGCAACCACACCTTCGTAGCCTTCTGTTTCGGCCAAAAGATCTCCAGCTAAACCATGAAGATGAACTCCTAATATTGCTGCATTTATAGGCTCATAGCGCTGACCTATAAGAGAGGCTATTACACCAGATAGTACATCACCACTCCCGGCGGTTGCCATTCCCGGATTACCAGAGTTATTAACATAAATGTATTCATTATGAATGGTAAAAGTATGAGCGCCTTTAATTACCAGTATCACTTTATAACGAGTACTAAATTTTTTAGCCTTCTCAAGTTTTTCGAAATCGTCTTTCCAATCGCCGATTAATCTTTTTAATTCTCCGGGATGTGGTGTTAATACCGAGTTTTCAGGTATTTTCTTCAGGAACTCCTTATTTTTAGATAATATATTTAATCCATCAGCATCTATGACCATAGCAGAATTCTGCCAATCCAGGAAACTATTTAAAGAATTTACTGCAGACTTTCCTGTTCCCGCCCCCATACCAAAACAAACGACATCTGTCTCAAAATCTGCAGGACAATCTCCCAGGGATCTTTCGTTTTCATCTGTAATTACCATAGCTTCGGGTAGACCCGTTTGGATAACCTCGTAACCGCAATTGGGAATATACAAGGTACACAAGCCAGAACCTGTTCTTAAAGCAGCTTTCGCAGTTAAGAGCACACTTCCCATTTTTCCGTAGCTCCCTCCCGCTATGAGCACATGGCCATAATCACCTTTATGGGAATTACGACGCCGCGGTATATATAAATTTCTAGCGTTATCCCTGTTTATTAAATAGGTTTGTGAAGAAATATCAGAAATAAAATCCTGGTCCAAACCAATATTCAGGATTTGAACAGTTCCTGCATAATCCATGGTTTCAGGCAGGTAAAAAACCAGCTTAGGTGCCTGAAAACTGAGTGTGAGATCCGCCTGAATTACAGCAGCATCCTTTCCTGGCACCTGATCTGAGAATAATCCACTTGGCATATCCACAGATACTATAAAAACTCCGGAATCATTTAAAAAATCTACCAGCTCTGCCATCCAGCCTTCTATAGGTCTATTCAGCCCAATCCCGAAAATCGCATCAACCACAAAATCTCCTCTTCCTATTTCAGGAAAATCATCGGCTTTTCTTATAAGGACAGGCCAATCGTTGGTGACATCTTTCAGCCTATCATAATTTGCCAGAAAATCGTCTGACCGCTTATCACTGTAATTAACAATAAAAACCTTTACATTATAATCATGTTCTATTAAATATCTTGCAACCACAAGCCCATCGCCGCCATTATTGCCAATTCCGCAAAATACTTTAACTGGAATATCAGATCCCTCCAATTTCGAGTGAATCTTATGAAAAACAAGCTTTGCTGCCCTTTCCATTAATTCTTCAGAGGTTATATTTTGTTTTTCAATACTAATTTTATCCGCTTCAGACAATTGCTCTGCAGTAAGTATCTTCATAAATCAGGTTTTATAAATTCAGTCTAAACCAAAGATAAGGTTATTGAATGATACTAAAGATAAATCCATAAAAAGCCCAAATAAATATTGTATTCCTGTCGAATTGAATAAATTTGCGCAAATTTTTTTATAAAATGAAAGAAGTAGCACTTTCTGCAAAGCATAAAGAATTAAACGCCAAAATGGTACCATTTGCTGGGTTCAATATGCCAGTTTCTTACGAAGGAGTAAACATAGAGCATCAAAACGTAAGAGAAAAACTAGGCGTATTTGATGTTTCTCATATGGGAGAATTTCTCATCTCCGGTAAAAATGCTTTGCAGTTAATCCAGAAGATCAGTTCCAATGATGCTTCCAAATTACAGGATGGCAAGGCCCAATACTCCTGCATGCCAAATGAAAAAGGAGGAATCGTGGACGATCTGATCATCTACAGATTGGAAGAAGAAAAATATTTATTAGTTGTTAATGCTTCGAACATCGAAAAAGACTGGAATTGGATCGCAAGACATAATACGATGGACGCAACTATGCGGGATCTAAGTGATGAAATGTCGCTTCTTGCCATCCAGGGACCCAAGGCAGCTGAAGCTATGCAATCCCTTACAGATATCGATTTACCTAAAATGAAGTTTTATACTTTCGAAGTAGGAACATTTGCTGGAGTGGAAAATGTCATAGTTTCGGCTACTGGATACACCGGCAGTGGTGGTTTTGAGATCTATTTTAGAAATGAGGATGCTGAAAAAATCTGGGAAGCAGTTATGGAAGCCGGCAAGGACTATGGAATAAAACCAATAGGCCTGGCCGCTAGGGATACTTTAAGGCTTGAAATGGGATATTGCCTTTATGGTAATGATATCGACGAAACAACTTCTCCAATAGAAGCCGGCCTGGGATGGATCACAAAATTCAGTAAAGATTTCATTAATAGTGAGGCTTTGAAACAGGAAAAAGAAGAAGGACCAAAGCGAAAGCTAATCGCTTTTGAACTTGATGAAAGAGGTATTCCTCGACAGGGATATGATATAGTAAATGAAAGTGGTGAGAAAATTGGAGAAGTTACCTCGGGAACAATGTCTCCCTCACTTGAAAAGGGAATCGGACTTGGGTATATACCGTCTGAAATTGCAGGTATAGGAAATAAAATCTTTATTCAAATTAGGAAAAAGGCCGTACCGGCAACTCAGGCAAAATTACCCTTTTATAAAGGATAGTTTATTTGAAAAGAATTCTCATTTTAGGAGCTAGCGGATTTATAGGCAATGCCTTATATAAAGAGCTATGCTCCTATTTTGATACTCATGGAACCTATTATACTGAAACCGATTTTTTCAATAACAATAAACAGTTCCACCATTTCGATCTAGAAACGGAAAATATCGAGATCCTTCTGGAGAACCTGAAACCAGATGTTATTATTTCAGCATTAAGAGGGAATTTCGATGCGCAAGTCGCGACCCACTTTTCTATCATCAATCATATTCTCAAGTACGATAAAAAGCTGATTTTTCTCTCGTCTGCTAATGTATTCGACGGTTTTACAAATTATCCATCCTATGAATATGATAAAACCTTAAGTCAAAGCATTTACGGTAGATTCAAGATCAAAATTGAGAATGCTCTACTAAGACTCCCTAACCATCAGTATAATATTTTGAGACTGCCCATGGTCTTTGGCAAGTCCTCGCCTAGAATAAAAGAAATTAGAACCATACTTGATCTTGGAGAACCCCTAGAGGTTTTTCCTAATGTAGTTATCAACGCCACCGAGATCCAGAAAGTTACTCAACAGGTACATTATATCATTAACAGGAGAAGACAGGGAGTTTTTCATCTTGGAAGCAGCGATCTCACCCATCAAAAAGATTTTATAGTCGACCTTTGTGGAGGTCTTGGTTATGAGAACCCGATTTTTAAGAATGTTTATGATTCAAATTATGACCGGTTTCTAGCAGTTTTACCAAAAGACAATAAATTACCCAAAAATCTTGAAATCACAATTCATCAGGTAGTTGAAGCATCCACCAGTGTCTAGCTGTTAATCTTATATTAAACAAATTAGATTAAAGGAAATTTACTTTACTAATCTCTAACTTTAGGAAAATCATAATAAAAGATTGACCAATGGAAAAATTAAGCAAGGATGAAATCCACGATAGATTAGAAGAATTTGAAGGATGGACTTATGCAAAGAATGCAATTCATACCTCCTTCCAGTTTGAAAACTTCAAGGAAGCATTTACGGTAATGACGAGGATAGCATTTGAGGCTGAGGCTCAACAACACCATCCCAATTGGGGAAATGTATACAACCAGCTGGAAATATCTCTATCCACCCATGATGCCGATGGGGTAACCGAAAAAGACTTTAAACTTGCAAGATCTATAGAGAGTATCGTTGAAGCCTGCAGTTAGAAAACAATTATCCTGTATAAAAGCTCCTGATTTTTTTGATCAAAAAATTAGGAGCTTTTTTTATACTTTTGCCCGAATATATTTTTAATGAAAACTTATGGGAAGAGCATTTGAATTCCGTAAAGCAAGAAAGATGAAACGCTGGTCTGCAATGGCCAAAGCATTCACCAGGATAGGTAAAGATATCGTAATGGCCGTTAAAGAAGGAGGCCCTGATCCAGATACCAACTCAAGGTTAAGGGCCGTGATCCAGAATGCGAAAAGCGTGAATATGCCAAAGGATAATATTGAGCGAGCTATTAAAAGAGCCTCCGACAAATCTCAAGGCGACTACAAGATCGTTCTTTTTGAAGGATATGGGCCTCACGGAATTGCAATATTGATTGAGACCGCAACAGATAATAACAATCGCACGGTAGCCAATATCAGATCCTATTTTAATAAATGTAACGGAAATTTAGGCACCTCAGGATCTGTCGAATTTATGTTTGATCATACCTGTAATTTTAGAATCAACGCTGAAGGTATAGACCCTGAAGAACTTGAACTGGAACTTATCGACTTTGGAGCAGAAGAAGTATTTGAGGATGAAGAAGGTATTCATATCTACGCTCCATTTGAGTATTTCGGAGCTATTCAGAAAGAGTTGGAGAATCGAAATATCGAAATTCTTTCTTCAGGCTTTGAGAGAATTCCACAGGTGACAAAAAATCTTAGTGACGAAGAGGCAGCAGATGTTGAAAAACTATTGGAAAGACTTGAAGAGGACGATGATGTGCAGAATGTTTATCACACCATGGAAACTTCAGAAGAATAGATTCTAAAATTAAAAGTTTTCAGGAATCTTTCCCTGCACACCTTTATAATAATTGAAAATTTCATCATAATCTTTTTCAAAATCTCCGGACGGCCAGAAAGCATCGGAGATTTTTACTTTTTTATTACCATAGTCAAATGATACACGAATTATTGGAACGTCAGCTTTCAAAGCGATGAAGTAAAAACCTGTTTTCCATTTATCAGTTTTCTTTCGGGTCCCTTCTGGAGATAATGCAAGTCTAAAAACATCTTTTTCCTGAAATATCTGCGCTATGGCATCAACTTTTTTTTGATTTCCTGTTCTATCAATAGGAGCTCCTCCCACCATTCTGAAATACCAGCCAAAAGGGGGCTTGAACAATTCCTTTTTACCAATAAAATTAATTTGAACATCCATTATTTTCCTTACCAGTATACCAATCAGGAAATCATAGGAACTGGTATGTGGAGCAACAATTACGATACACTTCTTAATTGAAGGATCAAAATTATTTTCCAGTTTCCATCCAAGGATATTATAAAAAACAAGCTTAGCCAGCCACCGCATATTTCTTACTCACGGTGATGTTTAGTAGACTCATCCCCTTTTCTTCTTTTCTTCTCTTCTCTTAAAAGAGAAAGCTCCCGACCCGTTTGACCTTTTACAGAAGTGTTTTCCTGGGCTCTTCTAAGTAAATAAGGGATAACATCTCTAACAGGACCATAGGGTACAAGTTTCACGGCGTTGTAGCCCTTTTTCGCCAGATTATAACTAATATGATCACTCATGCCATATAATTGACTGAACCATATTCTTTCATCATCAATAGAAAGTCCTTTATCTTCGATTATCTGTAATGCCAGATAACTACTTACTTCATTATGAGTACCTATGAATACTGAAATGTCCTCTAAGTGATTTAGACAATAAGAAAGTACACTATTAAAATTAACATCAGTAGCTTCCTTGCTTTCGCAAATTGGTGAAGGATACCCTAATTTTTTTGCTCTGGCATTTTCCTTTTCCATATAGGCACCACGAACTATTTTAGCACCGATTTTAAAACCTTCTTTCTTTGCTTTTTCGTGAAGATCCTTTAAATAATCTAAACGATCCCAACGGTAGCACTGAAGAGTGTTAAATATGAGCGCACGTTCCTTATTATATTTGCGCATCATTTCCTCCATAAGCTCATCAGCGGCAGTTTGCATCCAGGTTTCCTCTCCGTCGGCATAAAGTCTTACATTTAATTCATTCGCCCTTTTACAAAGCTTATCCACTCTTTTCTTAATTTTCTCCCACTCCTCTTGCTCTTCTTCGGTTAAGTTTAGCCTTTCACTTACTTTTTCCCATATTTCAAATCGTCCTATTCCCGTGGGTTTGAACATAGCAAAAGGGACATCCTCACGCCCTTTGGCATATTCGATAAGGCTAAGTTTCTTCTCCATGGCCGCATCGAATTCCTCATCTGTTTTCTTCCCCTCTCCGGCATTATCCAGGATGCTGTGAATATTTTCCTGATTCATTTCCCTGGTAACTTCCTTACAGTCTTCTACGGTTACTCCCCCGCAAAATTGCTCAAAAATTGTTTTTTTTATCAGCGTTTCAACCGGAAGGTGAAGTTTCAACGATAAGTTCGTTAGCTTTGTCCCCGCCTTAACCAAAGTTGGACGGTTCATTAAACTGAATAAAAAAAGAGCTCGGTCAAGTTCTACATTGGATTTTAACTTGAATGCAGACTTTGTATTATTAAAAATTTTTTTTCTAATCATATTGAATTATACTTACAACAAAGATAATTATTGATGAATGATTTTTCTTATAAATTCTTATTAATTTCTAACGGAAAACCCCAGTAAAAATGAATGTTTCAAAGGATTCTTTAAATCCGGTTCTTTATTCGAAAGAAGGCTATGCAAGGCTGAACAGCCTGCTTGAGAATTATGCTCCCTCGAAGATTTTTATCCTTATGGATGAAAACACAAATACTAATTGTTCTACTATTTTTCTTCAGGAACTAAAAACAAGTTCTGAAGTAGAGATCATAGAAATTGAAGCAGGAGAGGAATTTAAGAATCTACAAACCTGTGAAGGTGTTTGGAACGTACTTTCTGAACTCGGCGCAGACCGCAAAAGTATCATGATAAACCTTGGAGGTGGTGTGGTGACAGATCTTGGTGGATTCGTTGCTTCAGCCTTTAAAAGAGGGATAAAGTTCGTAAATGTACCTACAAGTCTTCTGGCAATGGTGGATGCTTCGGTAGGGGGAAAAACAGGGGTAGATCTAGGAAATTTAAAAAATCAGATCGGTTTTATCGTTCAGCCAGAAATGGTCGTAATAGACACCGGGTATTTAAGTACATTACCATCAGCGGAAATGAGAAGTGGTCTTGCAGAAATTCTCAAACATGGTTTGATCTCAAACGAAGAATACTGGAACAAAGTTTCAAATCTCAAGGATCTAGACCTAAACCACTTAGAAGCCATAATTAAAGAATCGGTCGAAATAAAAAAGAAAATCGTTAGGCAGGACCCCTATGAAAAAAATATAAGAAAAACCCTCAATTACGGTCATACGTTAGGTCATGCCATAGAATCATACTGTCTTACCAATGAGAATAGGCAAAAATTACTGCACGGGGAAGCAATTGCTGCAGGAATGATCCTGGAAACCTATCTCTCGGCGAAACTCAGAGATTTTCCCGAAAATAAACTTTCGAAAGTGACAGCCTTAATAACTGATATGTATGGAAAGCATAGTTTTTCTAAAAGTGAGATAGCGGAGATCAAATCTTTGATGAAATTTGATAAAAAGAATGAGAAAGGAAATATCAATTTCGTCCTGCTGGAAGATATCGGAAAACCCCGAATAGACATTACCGTACCGGATGATTTGATAGACAAAGCTTTTGAATTCTATTTAAACAGTTGATTTTTAATTAATTAAAAATTAATATAAATAAAGGCAACCCTTGTAACAAATTTGATTTTTTATTTATACTTGCATAAACCAATAAACTATGAAAAGGATAATAGTAGATTACAAAAAACTGACTCCTGAAATCCTTAGCCTGTTAGTTGACAAGTATCCTGACGGCTATGATGATGATCAAATCATATCATTTAAGAACGCCAAAAATGAAACGGTTGATGCTGTAGAGGTACGCACAGACGATACAGTTTACCTCGTTAAGGTAAGTACGAGACTGGAGAATACCATGGCAAATTTTGATGAGGACGATTATGAAGATTCAGAATTCAATGATCCTATTGTGGAAATTCCTGAAAAAGAAGATGATGATTCTGATGACGATGATCTAGATAAATAAAAAAAGGAACGCAATCGCGTTCCTTTTCATTTTATATACGATTTCAAATATTAAGCATGTTGTAATTCATGCTTACCTTCTTTGATTTCTTCAATGACTTTCGCATTAAAGGCTTCAAGATCTCCAGGATTTCTACTGGTAACTAAAGCTTCATCTACTACTACTTCTTTGTCTACCCAAAGTGCACCGGCATTTTCAACATCTTTTCTGATAGAATTGAAAGAGGTCATAGTCCTACCTTCTACCACTTCAGCACTTATTAAAGTCCATGCTGCGTGGCAAATGGCTGCGACCGGTTTACCCTGCTTAAAGAAATCCCTTACGAAGACAAGAACTTTCTCTTCACGTCGTAGTTTATCAGGATTAATCACACCACCTGGCAAAACAAGGGCATTATAATCCTTCGCACTTACTTCATCAATAACTTTATCTACATTATATTCTTTTCCCCAGTTATCTTTATCCCAGGATTTTATCTTCCCTTTTTCGAGACTAACGATATCAACATGAAAGCCTTCATTTTCCATTGCCTCTTTTGGAGATTTTAATTCACTTTCTTCAAAACCATGAGTGGCTAAAATTGCAATTCTCTTATTCATAATCAAATATCATTTTTTAATTTGGTTTAATATAAAGAGTATTGCAGCCAAACTCTATTAAAGACCTACTAAATCTAGGATTCGACTCGTTAAAGCTTTATTAAGACTGCTCGACGGATTTGTCATTCTTACTTTCCTCTTTTTCATAGTCTAAATGAGACTTTAACTTGTCCACTATCCTTTTCTCTTCCTTAAGCTCCATTTTTCTTTGTTCCAGTTTTTCCATTTCCTGATAAATGGCCGGTTCACCAAACCTATTTGGTTCAACCTTTTCTTTTTTTAATAAAGCATACTGGACTGTAAATTCTGCACCAAAAAAAAGAATAAGGCAGGTAAAATAAACCCACAGTAAAATAAGAACTACAGAAGATGCGCCTCCATAAACTGAGCCAGGAGAACTTTGGCCAAAATAGAAGCTAATTAGCGATTCACCAAGGAGAAACAAAATTGTTGTTAGAGCAGCCCCAACATAAGTTGTTTTGTATTTTACTTTTACATCTGGCAATAATTTGAAAATTGCAGCGAAGAGCGTGGTGATAATGAAGAATGATAGAAAAAAGTTAGTAACATCTACCATGAGCTCGGTTATCTGAGGAATGAAATTATCTATTTTCCCCGCCAGGACTCTTAATACGGTGGAAATTACCATGGCGATCAATAAAAGAAGTCCCAGAACGAATACCATCCCAAGAGAAATCACCCTATCTAGTACTAATCTCCAGAAATCAGTCTTTTTTGCGGCCACGTTCCATATATTGTTCATAGCCAATTTGAGCTGGAAGATGACACCCGTAGCACCAAAGACCAATAATGCCAAACCAAGGATTAAAGCCCAGGTGGAGTCATCAGATAATGCAGCATTTTCAATCATATTCTCTACTGCATTTGCGGCATCTGCACCAATGAATTCCGTTATCTGATCAGTAAGTTTACCTTGTACGGCCTCTCTGCCAAAAAAATATCCCGCTATGCTTACCACTATAATCAATAAAGATGGTAGTGAAAAAAGAGCATAATATGCAATAGTAGCACTGCGAGCATAAGCTCCATTTTTAACCCAACTATTGTAAGATTTTTTTAAAAGCTTAAAGAATGTTTTTATAAATTTCAACAGCACTATAAATATCTTTTCTCGATTATTTGTTTATGATGCAAAGAGTGTCCAGCCATTATAAAGCCTATTGCCCTTGGAGTGGCAGGTAATCCGCTCATAGTCCCCTGATTCTTTAGCATTTCCTCCTTGAAACTTTTAAAAAGCATTATCGCGGAATCCCTAACCAGTTGGAATTCGTCGATCAGGTCATGAGGATTTCTGGATTCCGCATTAGAATTTTGAACATAGGTATCGTGATCAAACCCAGGCAGGGCTTTCTTCTCGTTTCTGGCCAGACAAAGGGCCCTGTATATAAAGATCCGTTCTGTATCTATGATATGCTGGATCATTTCTAAAATGCTCCATTTTTCGGGAGCGTACCTAAAATTCCATTTTTCTGACGGAATACTCTTCAAGAACTGAACAATATATTCAGTATTATCTTTTAGCACTTCCAAAAGCTCTTTCTCTTTAGAGATTAGATTGATATATCGCCAATAAAATTCACCGATTTCTTCCTTTTCTAGATCTTTAACTTTCATTAAGCCGAATTTCTACTTGCATTAATATTTCCGTAAAGCGATCTAGTCACCATTTTCTCGTAGATCTCAATTTTTTCCTCGTCTTTAACTTCCGCTTTATTAAGGTTCTGAACCATCCTTAAGGCGTGTTGCTGAATGGTAAGCAAAGGAAGTACGATTCGTTCCCTGGCCTGAATAGAAGCTCTTCCTGCAGGTTGATTCTGCATAAGTTCTTCATAACCGGTCACCTTAAGAAGCATTTTCTTTGTACGTTGAAATTCCTCGTGTATCAATTGCCAGAAATCTCCAAACTCTTCGTCATCTTTCATATATGCAGTTAAAGGAAAGAAAGACTTAGTGAGGCTCATCATACTGTTTTCCAGTAATGTTCGAAAAAATTCTGAATTATGATAGAGCTGTTTAACTTTATCGAAATCTCCATCCTTTTCGTATTTTTCCATTGCAGTACCCACTCCGAAAAACCCAGGGACATTCTGCTTTAACTGACTCCAGCTTCCAACGAACGGTATCGCTCTGAGATCTGATAGATTCAATTCTGCAGATTTATTCCTTTTGGAAGGTCTAGAACCTATATTGGTTTTCGCATAATATTTTAAGGTACTCATCTTTTCCAGATATGGGATAAAACGAGGATGTTTTTTAAAATCTGTATAAGTTTGATAACTGATCTCGGCAAGATCTGTCATGGTTTTTCTATCCTCCTCCTTCAGCAAATTCTTACCTTCACTGAAAACCTCGTTGGAAACACCAGCACTTAATAATTGCTCAAGGTTATAGGTACAGGAATCCTTTGTACCAAAATTAGAGCTGATGGTTTGTCCTTGCACAGTTATCTGAATTTCTTCATTCTCAATTGTAGGACCTAAAGACGCATAAAACTGATGTGTTTTACCTCCTCCTCTTGCAGGTGGACCACCTCTACCATCGAAGAAAACAACCTTAATACCATATTCTCTTGAAATCTTGGTAAGCGCCTCCTTTGCCCTGTAAATACTCCAATTAGCCATTAGATAACCTCCGTCTTTCGTACCATCACTGAAGCCAAGCATGATAGTCTGCTTATCACCTCTTCTTTTCAAATGTTCTTTATAAACGGGATTCGTATACAACTTTTCCATTACCTGATGTGCCGACTGAAGATCTGGCACTGTTTCAAATAATGGTACTACATCTACTGAGGGTTTTTCCCAGCCTGTCATTCTCATGAATGCGAAGGGCTGCAATACCCCGTTTACCGAACCGCAATTACTAATTATATAACGATTTGCTCCCGACTCCCCGTTCTTTGCCTGAATTTCCTTCATTGCATAAATCGATGAAATGGTTGCTCTCCCCATACCATCTTCCAGTTCCTCTGGATCGATGGTAGCCTGAACATTACTCAATAGCTCCGCTTGCTTTTCCTCTTCAAGTTCATTAAAGTTGGATGGCAAAATACCTTTATTCTTTCCAGAAAGATTTATAATCTCCTCCAGCACCTCTTGATGTTTACTTGAATCCTGACGTATATCCAAGGTAGCAAAATGATATCCGAAAAGATTCACTTTATTAATCATATCGTTTATCTCGTCCATGAAAAGCGACTGATGATCTTTTCTAAGCATTTCTTTGATTTTAAGAAGCTTGCTCTTAAAATCGTCCAGTTCCAGCTTAATTTCATCAGATTGAGAAACAGCGGAATCGTAAAGACCCTTTTCTATTTCACCCATTATTTCATGTACTTCCCTAAAAGTAAGCCTTCGCTTTAATTTTCGAATATCCCTGTAATAATTAAGAAGAATGGTTCTTCTTAATCTTTTGGCTACCCTTAAAGTGATTTCAGTAGTCACAAAGGGATTCCCATCCCGATCACCTCCCGGCCAAAAGCCAAGATTTACCACATGACTATCAAGGTTATCACTTTCAAAAATATTTTGTTGTATATAATTGTGTATCCTGCTGGCACTTTGATAAAAGACATTTTCAAAATACCAAATCAGGTTGACCGCTTCGTCATACGGGGTTGGTTTTTCCTTTTTGAAGAAAGGGGTCTTACCTAATTGAGCTAGTAGCGATTTAATCTTTACCAGGTCATTCTTTTGAATAGCTTTATCCAGATCGGTAATGATTCCCAATACCGTTCCAGGATAAAATTGGGTTGGATGCGCAGTTAATGTTGGCCTAACCTTAAACCTCTTCAAATATTCCTTTAACTCCTCCTCTTTCTGTTTGGCTTCAGCCTCTTCCTTTACGCTTCTTAAAGTACCTCTCCCATCCATATTATTCACAATGGCAAAAGAAGCATCCTCAATAGCGTCAAAAAGTACTACCTGCCTTTCTATATATTGAATAAAACGAAAGAGCAGATCAATTTTATCTTTTTCCGAAGGACTTTCACCATACTTATCAAAAAAACGCTCAACTATCTCTGATGGATTCTTATTCTCATGAAAACCGGCTTCACAAAGCTCCTGGAATAAAGGTAACAGAGCACCTGTCTTTCGAATATCATCATAAGGAAGCGTTAAGAAAATACTATTATATACCTGATATTTCGCAAGTACATTATCATTAAATCTTTCTAATCTGGGTTCTCTATGCATAATTTATTTTTAATTGAAATTTTATAAAAAAAGCCCTTTAAACAAGACAGTCCAAAGGGCTCAAATATAAAGTTCAAGACTGCCTTACATATCCTTGAAGATAGAATGCATCAGGCGCTTCTTATCATTAATACTTTCTTCCAATGAAATCATGGTTTCAGTTCTATACACCCCTTCAATATCATCAAGCTGAAATATAACTTCTTTGGCATGCTGGGTATTTCGAGCTCTTATTTTACAAAATACATTGAATTTACCTGTGGTTACATGGGCTACAGTAACATAAGGGATTTCATTAATTCGCTCGAGCACGAATTTAGTTTGCGAAGTGTTCTTTAAAAACACCCCAACGTAAGCTATAAACGCATAACCAAGTTTCTTATAATCGAGGGTCAATGACGATCCGATAATGATGCCTGCTTCTTCCATTTTTTTAACCCTAACATGAACTGTTCCGGCTGAAATGAGCAATTTTTTAGCGATATCAGTAAACGGGGTCCTTGTATTCTCGATCAACATATCCAGAATCTGGTGATCTGTTTCGTCTAATTTAAACTTAGCCATTTCTAAATGTCGTTTTTTTAATGAATGTCAAAATTAATACAAATTCATTGAATTATTGATAAATAATTTGATAATTATCGATATTTAACCTCTAATTTCTCATTATTTAAGATAATTTTATTAACTACAACGTTTTCGATAATTGGAGAATTATCCTCCAACCGTACTTCTTTTTCATTAGCATTGATTTCACGATGTCCGAAATTTGATATTTCAGACGCGATTTTTTCAATAAAAGGAATAAATTCAATCCGACTCCCTTTAAGCTCTTCCTTAAACTGAATACTGATATCACAAACACCTCTATCCAGCCCGGCTCTTCGAATAACCACATCATTAAAAAGCTTTTTATTTTCCGGAATAGCAAAATATTCTTCATGGAAATTTTCCAGGTTTGAACCACTAGAAATACGGTGCAAACAAGAGATGAGCGCAAGGAAAACAAATCTCCTTACCTCTTCCCTTTCGTAATCCTTTTCATAATGCCCTGCTTCGAATAAAAGCGTAGGAGTACGATTATACTGAAATGTATCCCCGGCACAATTGATATTAAAGGCATCGTCATACCTGCCGATTCTTCCTTGCAATTCAGCACCAAGGTCTTTAGCTATTTTAGAAATCAACCCCATACTGCGCTTTCTGTATTCATCCAAGCTTCTTTCCTTATCCATTGAAGGGGTTAAGAAAGAAAGGGTAGCAGGCAACCTTTTCTCTCCAGCACTAAAAATGGTGCGCTGATCATGTAAATTCAGACAAAAATCTGGTTGTAGTTTATCGAATTGCTGCTTTAACAGCCGGCTTTCAGGCTGACTTAGTTTTTGCATATCACGGTTCAAATCTACCTGATTAGCGTTTACTCTTGTATAAGCTTCAGCTCCATCGGGGTTTAAAATCGGGATCAACTCTAATTTAACCGCCTGAAGAAGGTTCTTGAAAAAGGAATTTTCTGGATTCGATTTAATACTATGTAAAAGATCAAATAAGGCTTTAGTAGTCGTGCTTTCATTACCATGCATTTGGGACCAGGCAAGTATTTTGATTTTTCCTGCACCTATAACGAATTTATATATAGGAATTCCCTTAACCGAAGATCCAATTTTTTGCAAACTAAAAAAGCCGTTCAGACTTTTTATGAATTTCTCCAATTCCAAATTCGTCAGGTATCTTCCCGAGATCTCAGAATATTTATTGTTTAAATACCAATCCTTCTCGAAGAATTGTTTTAGCTCATTTTCCATGTTTACAAAACTAAACATTGTAATATTTACATTTGTAAACACTTTAGAATATAACAATTGTATACATTTGTAAACAGTATGCGCTAGGCGGGACCGGTAGGGAATGGAAAAAATCCAAAATAGTTATTTTTAGAACTTATTTTATTGTTTTTTAGTGTTTTATATTTTTTTATTTAAACATTTAGTTTATGTCAATTAACTTTGTTTACAATTGAATACAATTATAATTGTTTTATTTATTTACATTTGTAAATACTAATTTATAGTCCTACTTATACAATGGTAAACACTAAGGAATTTTCTGCAAGGCTAAATAAGATTCTCGATTATTATGATCTATCGGCAGCTTCCTTCGCTGATAAAATTGACGTGGGACGCTCCTCTATATCCCATATCATTTCGGGAAGAAACAAACCAAGCCTGGATTTCGTCATGAAGGTGGTGCAGAATTTTCCGGAGGTTGAATTGTACTGGCTGCTTAACGGTAAGGGTAATTTCCCTTCTCCAGAGAAAAATAAATCTTCCCAAAATGAAACTCTGGAAAAAGGAAATGAAACTCCCACTCTATCTGAAAAAGAGGATCCAGGAAGAATCCCCATCCAGGAAAAGAAAATCATTCATTCACCTATTCAATCAGGTAAACAAATTCAAAAGATTGTTATTTTTTATGCAGACGGCAGTTTTGATGCTTTTGAAAATTGATTATCACGTGTAAAATCGATTATTTTGCAGCATGAAGAAAGTTTTACTGTTTATCTGTCTTTTTAGTTTTTTAGCCTGCTATGACGCAGAAAGGGATTGCGAGGATTTTAGAACGGGTGTATTCGAGTTTCAGACCTATCTGAATGGAGAGCTAGTAACTTCAAGGTTTATCAGGAACGACTCTATTGAAATTGAAAAGTTCCAGGGAAAAACGGATACTTCTTCTGTTAGATGGATCAATGATTGCGAATATATTTTGAAAAACATCAATCCTCAAAGTATGGCAGAAGAAAAGCCAATTCACATGAAGATTCTTACCACCGATGGAAATAGTTATACTTTTGAATATGGCCAGGTTGGAGATCCTAAAAAAGCAAGGGGATCGGTTACGAAGATTTCAGACTAATTCTGTCTTTCTCTGATTAATTTATTCTGCTCCTCCATAAGGTCGTTTAAATTGGACAGTAATTCAATATCCTTGGGAGTTACTACTTTTTCGTTTTTAGGATCCTGGGCTTTCGCGCGGAATCTATTCATAACCTTAACTACCAGAAATACTACAAAACCAATTATTAGGAAGTCGATGAGAGTTTCAATAAGTAAACCATATCCTATCGACACTTCCTCGGTATAGCCAGGAGAATCTGCGGCACCAACAGCCTCTTTAAGAACGATTTTCTTTTCTGAGTAACTAATCCCATCTGTGAGCAGACTCAAGGGCGGCATAATTACCTGTTTTACCAGGACATCAACAACCTTATTGAAAGCGGTACCAATGATGATACCTACCGCCATATCAACCATATTGCCTTTTACGGCAAACTCTTTAAACTCCTTTAAAATTCCCATTATTCATCAAATAAGGAAGGTTGCCCCCCAGAACCGGTGTTCTTATCAGGCACCTTTATTTCTCCAGATTTTATATCCTCTCCACTTATTTCATCCTTAGAATCATTCCCCTCGCTATTTTCGTTTTCCTGATCATCTTCATCAGTTTCCTGCTCTTCATAAGGAAGTGGATCTAATAAATTTATTTGGTTTACTTTTTCGGTAGTTAACTGATTTCCAAGTGCTTTAATGCCTTTTACTGCAATAAATTCTTCAAGGTTTATCTCGTCATTTTCTCTACGCTCTTTTCCCTTTGGTTTCGTATATACGATTTCGGCAATTGGATAATAATCGGTAGAAACCAATTCTAAAAAGGATTCTTCGTGGTCACTGATAAATTTTTCTTCCCTATCGGGATGTTCAATAAGAAAACGCTTAACATAATAGCGTTCTTTTTCAGGCTCCCAGTAGATTGCAGATATAGGCTTATCTTTTACCCATTTTTCTAGGACTATCATCTCACTGTCAAATCTTGTTGTAAGTTCTGGTTTTATGGTTTTCGCAATACCATCCTGGGTAATGATCAATAATCTATCCTCTCCCCTAAATTCACCCAAAAGTTCTCCTCGCTCATCTACATTCAACCTTTTAACGGTCTCATCGAACCATATCCTTCGAGGCTTAAGAGTTGAAACCCCTTCTTCCTTAAGCTCTATTCTTTTTACGGAATACTTGGTAACGATATTCCCCTTCACATTCCTACCTTTAATCAAAACTTCGGCAAAGTCAAGATCGAATTTAACTTTCCTGATACTTCCTACCTGCCTTAAAAACACGGTGACGGTTTCAGCCTCTCCGTTAGGATTGGCCGTGAAATAAAGCACTTTTGAGTCTTTCTTACCCTGGGTAAGATCATATTCCCTATCCCGGGTCACTGAAGTTACGGCAAACCTTTTCAAATAGGTCTTTCCACCTTTTCCATCCCTGTAGATCATATTATAGATGGTTCGCTTGTCTTTTTTCTTAAAAATTGCGACATGTATAATATCTTTCCCGATAAAGGTTTTGCTGTCAACCTTGGTTACCATCAATTTTCCGTCTGCCGTGAAACAGATCACATTGTCTATATCTGAGCAGTCAGTAACATATTCGTCTTTCTTTAGAGAAGTTCCTACAAAGCCTTCTTCCCTGTTTACATATAACTTAGTATTTCTAATCACCACCTTCGTAGCCTCTATGTCTTCAAAAAGGGTTAGTTCGGTTTTTCTTTCTCTGCCTTCACCATAATCCTTCTTAAGCTTTTTAAAGTAGTCTACCGCGTAATCAATGATGTTATCAAGGTTATGCTTAATCTTCGCGATTTCACCTTCCAGCGCGTCAATTTTTTGTTGTGCTTTATCTATGTCGAATTTAGAGATCCGTTTAATTCGTATTTCCGTTAGTCGAACGATATCATCTTCCGTAACCTCCCTCTTAAGATGTTTTGTGTGGGGTTTTAATCCTTTATCTATGGCATTAATAACCCCTTCCCAGGTTTCCTCTTCTTCTATATCCCGGTAAACCCGATTCTCTATAAAGATCCTTTCGAGTGAAGCAAAATGCCATTGTTCTTCCAGTTCATCCAGTTTTATCTCCAGTTCACGCTTCAATAAGTGAAGAGTGTGATCTGTAGACCTTCTTAATATGTCGGAAACCCCTAAAAATATTGGTTTATGATCAATAATTACGCAGCCAAGAGGTGCCAGTGAATTTTCGCATTGTGTAAAAGCATACAATGCATCTATGGTTTTATCTGGAGAAATATTATTTGGCAGATGGATTAGGATCTCCACTTCTGCCGCTGTATTATCTTCGACCTTTTTGATTTTTATCTTTCCTTTATCGTTAGCTTTAAGGATAGAATCTATAAGGGTTGTGGTAGTGGTACCATAAGGAATCTCGGTTATGGTAAGTAAGTTTTTTTCTACCTGACTTATCTTTGCCCTGATCCGTATACGCCCGCCTCTTTTACCATCATTGTAATTAGAAACATCAGCTATACCTCCTGTTGGAAAATCAGGAAATAACTTAAACTTCTTTCCTTTCAGGTGGTTTATTGAAGCCTCGATAAGTTCATTGAAGTTGTGAGGCAGAATCCTTGTACTCAATCCAACAGCAATCCCTTCTGCTCCTTGTGCAAGTAGTAAAGGAAATTTTACCGGAAGATTTACAGGTTCATTCTTTCTCCCATCGTAGGACAATTGCCACTCGGTGAGTTTTGGATGATACAGAACCTCTAATGCAAATTTGGAAAGCCGGGCTTCAATATATCTTGGAGCCGCTGCACGATCGCCAGTAAGAATATTTCCCCAGTTACCCTGCGTATCTATAAGCAGATCCTTTTGGCCAATTTGGACCATAGCATCACCAATACTAGCATCTCCATGAGGGTGATATTGCATGGTATGACCAACAATATTGGCAACCTTATTATATCTGCCATCATCCAGATCTTTCATAGAATGCATGATCCTACGCTGCACGGGCTTAAATCCGTCTTCTATTGCAGGTACTGCGCGCTCCAGGATTACATAGGATGCATAATCAAGGAACCAGTCCTTGTACATACCGGTTACCCTTATAAGTTCTTCATTGTTCTCAAACTGCTCTTCTTGAGCTCCTTCTAGGTTTTCTTCCATTAGGCAGTAGCTTTTGGAGTGGTTTGCAATACCTTGTTTAAGGAGTCAACCAATCCTCTTTTCTTTTTTCGGGTTAAAAATGTCGTATTAAAGGTATATTTCCTAAAGCCTTTTTTTCTTCTTGATCTAATATATATGGTTAATGATGAATAAATCCCGTAATCAAGGAACTTGAATTTCCCTAGTTTACGTTTAGGAAATTCTGCTTTCTTCACGCGATACTCCATAAATTTTGAGAAAAAAACACCGTTATTCTTAAAGTTCAGGGTTTCACCATCACTATCAAAATCAAAAGATTGGCCTATTCTATGGACATAGAGTCCCAGTAGCAATGTAATTATATTGGGTAAAAAATGGCTGAACCCAATTTCCTGTTCTGAACTGGAGGCCATAATTTCAATATTCACAAAAACATTGGTGACAAATACCGCTACAAGCACGATATATATTGAAGGAATTACTTTGATTTCGGTTCGGTTGGTGAATCTCATAAAACTATATTCCTAATTCATCAACCAGATCTAACTCCACTTTAAGATTATCGATAATGAATTCCTGCCGGTCAGGGGTATTCTTACCCATATAGAAATTCAGCATCTCATCAATCGATTTATCCTTATCGAGCATTACAGGATCGAGACGAATATCTTCACCTATAAAATGTTTGAATTCGTCAGGAGAAATCTCTCCAAGACCCTTAAATCGCGTGATCTCAACCTTTCCGGATAATTTTTCAATGGCCTGCTTTCTTTCCATCTCGCTATAGCAATAGATCGTCTCCTTTTTATTACGTACCCTGAAAAGTGGCGTTTGCAGAATGTAAAGATGATTTTCCTTTATAAGTTCCGGAAAGAACTGCAAAAAGAAGGTGATGAGTAATAACCTAATATGCATACCATCCACATCGGCATCAGTTGCGATTACGATATTATGATATCTAAGGTCTTCTAAGCTTTCTTCAATATTCAACGCGGCCTGTAAGAGATTGAATTCCTCATTCTCATATACGATCTTTTTTGATAATCCGTAACTATTCAAAGGCTTACCTTTCAAACTAAAAACCGCCTGGGTTACCACGTCGCGACTTTTGGTGATAGAACCACTAGCAGAGTCCCCTTCGGTTATGAATAATGTGGTCTCAAGACAACGCTCATGCTTACTATCTCCAAGATGTACCCGGCAATCCCTTAATTTCTTATTGTGGAGACTGGCTTTCTTGGCCCGGTCCCTGGCTAGTTTTCGAATACCTGAAAGATCCTTACGTTCTCTTTCGGCCTGGAGTATCTTTTTCTGAAGTGCTTCAGCTGTCTCTGGATTTTTATGCAGAAAGTTATCCAGATTAGTTTTCAGAAAATCATTGATATAGGTCCTAACGGTAGGTAATTCTCCACCCATATCGGTTGAACCCAGTTTGGTTTTGGTCTGACTTTCAAAGACAGGTTCCATTACCTTTATACTTATCGCTCCAACAATAGATTTCCTAATGTCACTAGCTTCATAATTCTTACCGTAGAATTCCCTCACAGTCTTTACCAAAGCCTCTCTGAATGCCGCCAGATGCGTTCCTCCCTGGGAAGTGTTCTGCCCATTCACAAAAGAATGATATTCCTCGCTATATTGTGATTTACTATGGGTTATAGCAACTTCAATATCATTTCCTCTCATGTGAATTATAGGATAAAGCATATCATCTTCACTGATACTATCACCCAAGAGGTCTTTTAATCCATTTTCTGAATAAAATTTTTCTCCGTTAAAAACTATAGTTAGACCAGGGTTAAGGTAAACATAGTTTTTAAGCATCTTTTCGATGTACTCGTTCCTGAACTTATAATTCTTGAATATCACTTCATCAGGAACAAAGGTAATCTTGGTCCCCCTTCTTCTGGAAGTCTCCTCCAAATGTTCCTCATCCATTAAATTCCCCTGCTCAAATTCAGCAGCGTGACTTTTACCATCACGAGAAGATTCCACACGAAAATAAGAGGAAAGTGCATTTACTGCCTTAGTACCGACACCATTGAGACCAACAGACTTCTTAAAAGCCCTAGTATCATATTTACCCCCGGTATTCATTTTGGAAACCACATCTACAACCTTCCCAAGTGGAATACCTCTACCAAAATCGCGAACTATCACCCGCTGATTCTGAACAGAGATCTCAATGGTCTTTCCAGCACCCATCACAAATTCATCGATGCTGTTATCTATAACTTCTTTAAGTAGAATATATATCCCGTCATCCTGACTGGATCCATCGCCCAATTTACCGATGTACATTCCCGGACGCATACGAATATGCTCCTTCCAGTCTAACGACCGAATATTATCTTCGGTATATTTTGTATTCTCGCTCATAGGTAGTAATGGAGTTATGCCCCTAATATAAGGCAATACCTAAAAAACTGAAATAAATCCAGCCTAATTTAATTAACAAAGAATTAGGAAGAAATGTTAATTAAAGATAGTTCAGCCCAAAGAAAGGGAGAAAAAATTCATTTGAACTTTTAGTCAAAAGAAAACTTGAAATCCTTTTTGAAAATAAAGGGAACTTTAAGATGGAAAAGAACTCCTTAAGGTCCTTAAAAATTTAATCTGAATTACCAAGGATCTGTGATCAAAACTATACGTTAAAACGGAAATGCATTACATCACCATCCTTAACGATATATTCTTTTCCTTCTACTCGCATTTTACCTGCCTCTTTTACCTTTGCTTCACTCCCGTAATTCACATAATCATCGTATGCTATTACCTCAGCACGGATAAAGCCCTTTTCAAAATCGGTATGGATTACCCCTGCTGCCTGCGGAGCAGAAGCTCCAACTTTTACGGTCCAGGCACGTACTTCTTTTTCACCAGCTGTAAAATAGGTCTGAAGATCAAGGAGATTGTAAGCACCGCGGATTAATTTTGCCGATCCTGGCTCATCAAGACCTATATCCTGAAGGAACATCTGGCGCTCTTCATAATCTTCAAGTTCCGTAATATCCGCCTCAGTCCCGACAGCAAGAACAAGGACTTCTGCCTTTTCATCCTTTACTGATTCCCTTACCTTTTCCACATACTCATTGCCTTCTACGGCTGCATCTTCATTCACGTTGCACACGTACATTACCGGTTTATCTGTAATGAACTGTAAAGGCTTAATGAAATCCTTACGCTCTTCTTCAGTTAGATCAATAGCTCGAACCGATTTACCTTCTTCAAGCCCTTTTTTGACTTTCAACAATGCAGCTTCTTCTTTTTGAGCTTCTTTATTACCGGTTTTTGCAGCACGCTTTACTTTTTCGAGTTTCTTATCCACCGTCTCAAGATCCTTCAACTGAAGCTCCATATCTATAGTTTCCTTATCTCGTATCGGATTTATGGAACCATCAACATGAACGATATTATCATTTTCAAAGCATCTTAAAACATGAAGAATAGCATCTGTTTCCCGAATATTACCCAGAAACTGGTTTCCAAGACCTTCTCCTTTACTTGCGCCTTTTACCAGCCCGGCGATATCAACTATCTCCACGGTTGCTGGAATTACCTTTTCTGGATTTACAAGTTCTCCAAGTTTTGTAAGCCTCGGGTCTGGAACGTTTACCACACCAACATTGGGTTCAATGGTACAAAAAGGAAAGTTTGCGCTCTGTGCCTTGGCATTGCTCAAACAATTAAAAAGAGTGGATTTACCAACATTTGGGAGTCCTACAATTCCGGCTTTCATAAACTAAAATTTAGATGCTTGTTTTTTGCGGGTGCAAAGATAGGTATAAGAATTGAGAATTCGCTCAAGGCACAAGTAAGCTTTTAAATTGTCAAATTTTAAAAGTCCAATTCGGTTTACTTGCGGTTGTTTAGTATTTTTTTAACTGATACAGCTAAGGTATTTTATAAATTTAGGAAGAAAGAGATTTTCCAATTTATTAATATCGTCTATATGTCTTCAAAATCCAAATCTGAAGAAACCCTATGGTACAAGGATGCGATCATCTATGAACTTCATATAAAGGCCTTCTTTGATAGCAATGGCGATGGGATAGGTGATTTTGAAGGCTTATTACAAAAACTGGATTACCTGGAAGACCTTGGTGTCACGGCTATTTGGCTACTTCCGTTCTATCCATCCCCCCTTAGGGATGATGGATATGATATTGCAGATTATTATTCCATCAACCCATCCTACGGGAATGTGGAAGATTTTAAGCGTTTCCTGGATGAAGCCCACAGCAGGGGACTTAAAGTG
>CAYWAB010000020.1:0-25606 GCA_964456105.1 uncultured Christiangramia sp.
TTGCGTTTCCGAATAAAAAACACGCAAAATTACAAAATTTTATGCAGATTGCCAGAGAAATATTAAGTTTGCACGCTGTTAATTTTAGAAAAAAATGCAGGTTTTCAGGGAGAAAGAGCCATTAAAAAAAGCTATTCAGACGAAAAAATCTGAAGGCAAAAGCATTGGGCTGGTCCCTACCATGGGTGCCTTGCATGATGGCCACCTTTCTCTGGTGGATCAAGCCATCAAAGAATCAGATCAAGTTGTGGTTAGTATTTTCGTTAACCCAACCCAGTTCGACAATCCTGATGACCTTGAAAAATACCCACGCACTTTAGAGCAGGACCTCAAGTTACTTGAACAGAGTACCGAGGAACTTTGGGTGTTTGTACCTACAGCAAATGAACTTTACGACAATAATATCCTATCTGAACATTTCGACTTTCACGGTCTTGAAAAAGTAATGGAGGGAAAGTTTCGTGAAGGACATTTTGACGGAGTTGGAACTGTGGTAAAAAAGTTATTTCAAATTATTGCTCCGCAAAAAGCATTTTTCGGCGAAAAGGATTATCAGCAATTACAGATCATTAAAAAGCTAACAAAAATTGAAGATCTGCCTGTCGAAATAATAGGATGTCCCATTCTAAGAGAAAAAAGTGGACTTGCAAGGTCTTCAAGAAACGAACGTCTAAGTAGCCAAAACCGTGAAAATGCGGCTTTTATATACAAAACGCTTAAGGAGGCAAGAGACCTTTTTGGCACAAAAAGTGCAGAATATATTGCCCAGTGGGTAGAAAAAAAGTTTAAAGAATATCCGTTTCTGGAGTTGGAATATTTTCAAATTGCCGATTCCGAGACATTGAAAGAAATAGATCAAAGAGAAAACGAAAAACAATACAGAGCTTTTATAGCGGCTTATGCAGATGACATAAGATTAATTGATAATATCGCCCTGAATAATTAGAAAAAATGCAGATTCACGTAGTAAAATCAAAAATTCATCGAGTTAAGGTTACTGGTGCCGATTTGGACTATATTGGAAGTATTACCATAGACGAAGACCTAATGGAAGCCGCAAATATCATTGAAGGCGAAAAGGTTCAGATCGTGAACAATAATAACGGGGAGCGCCTGGAAACATACGTTATTCCCGGCCCCAGAAATACCGGTGAAATAACTTTGAACGGTGCGGCGGCAAGAAAAGTTGCTAAAGGCGATATTCTTATCATTATCGCCTACGGAATAATGGATATTGAAGAAGCCAAAAAATTCAAGCCTTCCCTTGTCTTCCCTAACGAGGAAACAAATCTGTTGAACTAACTTTCAATTGAATAAAAAACTATCCAGAATATTAAAAATAAGTATCCCCCTCTTACTGGGGATTTTTTTAGTCTGGTATTCTCTGAGTAACGCTACACCTGCAGAAAGAGAGCAGTTATGGAACAGCATAAAGGAGGCAGATAAATTCTGGATTATTGTTTCTTTTATCCTGGGGACCCTTTCTCATATTTCCAGAGCGTACCGGTGGAAATATCTATTAGAGCCAATGGGGTACCACCCACCTTTAGGCAACAGATTCATGGCGGTTATGGCTGCATATCTTGCGAATTTCGGGATACCAAGGTCCGGCGAAGTACTCAGGGCAGTTACTCTTTCCACATACAATGACGTACCTTTCGAAAAAGGGTTTGGAACTATTATCTCGGAGAGAGTTGCGGACCTATTGATCCTTATGCTCATTATTGGGGCTGCACTAATCCTGCAGACAGACAACCTTATGAGCTATCTTGAAAGCCAGAATATCAATCCCTTCAATACTTTCCTTTTTTTCATAAGCCTTGTTGGAATAGCGATCATAGGACTGAATATAGTTAGAAGGTCTAACTGGTTACCATTTAAAAAGATCAAGGCTATGGCTAAAGGCTTACTGGAAGGAATGAAAAGTATCTTGAAGATGCGACAAAAATGGGCTTTTATAGCTCATACCGTTTTTATCTGGACGATGTACGTGTTAATGTTTTACGTTATCAAATTAAGTCTTCCGGAAACGACCAATACTCCGGCAGGAATAATCATGGCAGCTTTTGTTGTAGGGTCCTTTGCTGTTTCTGCAACTAATGGAGGGATAGGGGTATACCCCTTAGCCGTAGCAGGAATTCTTATATTCTTTGGCATTGAAAGCCATGCGGCAGAAGCCTTTGGCTGGATCTCGTGGGCCACTCAAACTTTTGTAGTAGTTCTTTTTGGAGGGCTTTCCTTTATTTTCCTTCCTGTTTTAAACACAAGGAAATAATATATAACTTACAGGTCCGAATCAATACCTACACCTATGAGAAGATTTTTAATAATCCTACTGGCAATAGCATTGCCTTTTCTCAGCCATTCTCAGATAAAATATGAAAATATAACCTCGGAGAAACTAGGAGAAACCCGACAGATTAAGATACAGCTCCCGAGAAATTACGAAGAAAACGCAAACAAAAGATACCCAGTAGTAATTGTCCTCGATGGCGATTATCTTTTCGAACCTGTCGCAGGAATGGTAGACTATTATTCTTACTGGGAGGATGCTCCAGAAATGATTGTGGTAGGTGTAAATCAGGATGGAATGCGAATGGAGGACTCGGCCTATGATGACACAAGATTTCTTCCTGTAGATAAAGGTGCTAAATTTTTTGAATTTATCGGGATGGAGTTGCTGGCAAAACTGGATCAGACCTACCGCACTGCTAATTTCCGCATCATAATAGGACACGATTTTACGGCCAACTTTATTAATTATTACCTCCTGAAAGAGAATCCCATATTTAAATCTTACATCAATTTAAGTCCAGATTATGCTCCGGAAATGGCTGGCAGGATATTTACAGCATTGAATACTGCAGAAAGCAGAAAATGGTATTATATCGCCACAGGAAGCGAAGATGTACCTGCGTTAAAAGAAAATATTATAAGTTTCGCAAATCAGCTCGAAGGATTGGAGAATAAATTTGTTGAACACAGCTTTGATAATTTTGAAAATGCCACGCATTATTCCCTCGTAGGTTTGGCAATACCCTCGGCGATTCGAGATATATTCAAACTTTATGGTCCAATTAGCCGAGAAGATTATGAAGATAAATTGTTGCAAACCTCGGTTTCACCTTCCACCTATCTTGCAGAAAAATATAAGGCCATAGAAGAATTGTATGGAGTTAAGAAAAAGATCCGGCTAAATGATTTCTTGGCTGTTTACAATGCCATTGAAAAAAGAAGAAGCTGGGAAGAATATAAAGAGCTCTATAAGATGGCTTACGACAATTTCCCCGGAACAATGCTGGGCACCTACTTTGAAGCACGCTATGAAGAAGAAACTGGTAATCCTAAAAAGGCAATGAGGATTTATCAGAATGCCTATGGACAGGAGAAGATCGCCTTCCTAGACACCAATTTTATGCTTGAAAGAGCTGAGTCCATTAAAAATGACTTTGGTTATTAATTAAATTTAATTTTTCTATGGCAAAAGTAAAAACCACCTTTTTTTGTCAAAAATGTGGCGCACAGTATTCTAAATGGCAGGGGAAATGCAATTCGTGTGGTGACTGGAACACTATTGTGGAAGAAATGGTTCAGAAACCGGATCCAAAGGATTGGAAAACTTCCGCAAAAAAAGAAGCCAAAAAAGCTTCAAAACCTTTGCTGATAGCAGAAATTGAAAAAACTCCCCAGGACAGGATGAATACTGGAAACCAAGAACTCGACAGGGTTCTCGGGGGTGGTTTGGTTCCAGGCTCACTAACTCTTCTTGGAGGTGAACCGGGAATTGGGAAGAGTACACTTTTACTTCAAATTTCATTAGGGCTTAGTTACAGAGTACTATATGTATCAGGGGAAGAGAGTCAGCAACAAATAAAAATGCGGGGAGAAAGAATAAATCCTAATCCTGCTAATTGCTATATCTTAACTGAAACCAAAACACAGAATATTTTCAGGCAGATCGAGGAGATCGAGCCCGAGGTGGTTATTATTGATTCTATACAAACTCTCCATAGTGATTATATTGAAAGTTCCCCAGGAAGTATTTCGCAGATCAGGGAATGTACCGCTGAACTCATAAAATTTGCCAAAGAGAGCAATACTCCGGTTATCCTGATTGGTCATATCACTAAGGAAGGAAGCATCGCAGGACCTAAAGTCCTAGAGCATATGGTAGATACGGTTCTTCAATTTGAAGGTGACCGCAATCACGTTTACAGGATATTGAGAGCTCACAAGAACAGGTTTGGATCCACTCACGAACTCGGTATTTATGAAATGCAGGGAAGTGGATTAAGAGAAGTGAATAATCCATCAGAGATACTAATTTCAAAAAATGAAGAAGACCTTAGCGGAACCGCCATCGCGTCTACCCTGGAAGGTATGCGCCCACTGATGATAGAGATACAGGCTTTGGTTAGCACAGCAGTTTACGGAACCCCCCAAAGATCGACAACTGGTTATAACGCGAAACGCCTGAACATGCTTTTGGCGGTACTTGAAAAAAGAGCAGGCTTCAGGCTTGGGGCAAAAGATGTTTTCCTGAATATTACAGGAGGAATTAGTGTAGATGATCCTGCAATAGATCTAGCAGTAATAGCCGCCATTCTTTCTTCAAGCGAAGACATATCTTTACCGAAAGACAGCTGTTTTGCAGCTGAAGTGGGATTGGCCGGAGAGATTAGACCTGTCACCCGGATCGAGCAGCGGATCCTGGAAGCTGAAAAATTAGGATTTTCCTCAATAATGGTTTCCCGACAAAGCAAGATTCCAAAAAATAATTTTCAGATTACTATTATCAAAGTAGCCAAAATAGAAGATGTGGTAAGCCATCTTTTTGGTTAGATTAAAAAGAAATCCAGTGAATTTTATGGCGCTGGATTTGGGATCATCTTATGAATTTCATCGATCTCCTCAAAAATTTCCTCAGAAAGCTCCACGTTGATACTTTCAATATTTTCCTCAAGTTGTTCGATAGATGTCGCTCCTATAATATTACTCGACACAAATGGCTGCTGATTAACAAATGCCAACGCTAGATGGGTCAGGCTCAGCCCATGTTTATCTGCCAGCTCTTTATATTTCCTTGTCGCTTTCACAGCCTGTTCATTAGAATATCGACTATATTGAGGGAATAGGCTCAGACGGGTATTTTCCTGAATACCATCCAGATGTTTCCCGCTTAAAGTCCCCATTCCTAAAGGGGAATAAGGAAGTAAACCCACATTTTCACGATGATAGATCTCTGTAAGACCAACTTCATCCTTCCGGTTTAAGAGATTATAAGGATTTTGCACCGTCACCACTCTGGGGAGATCATTTTTACTTTCTTCGAGGAACCTCATAAGTCCGAATGGAGTTTCGTTGGATAAGCCTATATATCTTATCTTTCCTTCTTTGACGAATTGGTTCAGGTTCTCAAGAATTTCTTTAAAATTGTCCTCCCATTCCTCGTTTTCCAAATGCTTATATCCTAATTTCCCGAAGAAGTTTGTATTTCTATCAGGCCAATGCAATTGATACAGGTCTATATAATCAGTTTGTAACCTTTTAAGGCTTTGGTGGATGGCATCTTTAATTGCGCTCTTATGAAATCCAAGATCTTCCCTAATATGAGAAACCATTTCAGCTGGCCCGGCAACTTTCGAAGCAATTATTACATCTTCCCTCCTGCCCGTCTTCTTAAGCCAGCTTCCTATAACTCTTTCTGTACTACCCTGAGTCTCGGGTCTTGCGGGAACTGAATACATTTCAGCAGTATCAATAAAGTTAACTCCCTGTTCCAATGCGAAGTCTATCTGCTCGTGACCTTCAGCCTCAGTATTCTGTTCTCCCCAGGTCATGGACCCTAGACATATTTTACTAACTTTTAAATCTGTATTAGGTAGTGTAGTATATTTCATATTTTTTGTTTGGGATCGCAATTTAAATTTTTTAGCCAAAGAAGGAAAGGCTGGAAAATCAATTATCCCTTTGGGCTTATAGAGGCTTCAAATTAAATAATCGTTTTTGGATATATTTGGGATTGCCTATCTTTAACTGATGTAGTTGACTGAAAAGCAAATAGTATATCCATGAAAAAGATAGCCGTTATTGGCCCGATCCCGAGAGACACAATTCTGACTCATAAAAACGAGACCATACAGAAGTACGGCTGTGCGACCCATCCAGCTATTGCTCTTGCAAAATTAATGGACGAAACTGGTGAGGTTTCAGTAGTTTCTCATGTACATAAAAAGGATTATGATCCCATTAAAGAATTATTTTCTCCATACAAAAATGTAAATCTAAAACCACTGGATTGCAGTAAGGACAGGGGAACGGTAATAGAATTAAAATTTGTGGATCAAAATAACCGGCTCGAAAAGCAAACTGCTTTTATGAATCCCATCCTTCCAGAGGATATCACTACTATTCTTGATTCTGATGCTTTTGTTTTTGTTCCGATAACCGACTTCGAAATTTCACTCAGCACTCTAAAACACATCAAAAAAAACAGTGAAGGCTTGATCATTTTTGATGCTCATGGCCCTACAACTTCCATGAACATAAACGGAAGCCGGGAAAGGAAATTCTGGATCGAGAGGGATGAATGGCTTCCCCATATCGATATTCTGAAAATGAATTTGGAAGAATCATTATGCTGCTGGTTTAAGAACGAGTATCATATTGATGAAATGGGACATTATGATGAAGAAAATACGGATCATCTTGATGAATTCGGCGCCTATGTAATAGAAAAAGGAGTGAAAGTTCTTTATGTAACCCTGGATTCACGTGGTTGCGTAGCCTATTTCAAAAGAAATGATTCCCTGGTAAAAGAATTCATTCCATCGGTGCCTGTGGAAGAAGTGATTGACACGACAGGATGTGGTGATTCCTTCGCCGGGGGGTTAGCCTATGGTTTTACCTACCATAAAGATCCTATAATAGCAGCTCAGTATGCCAATACCCTTGGTGCACTTAGAACTCAAGGTAAGACCTATGATGTTTTTAAGGATCTAGAAGCAACAAACAGGATAATCGAAGAGAACTATTCTTAGTTACTCTCATTTAAAAGCTTTGTGATTTCGTCAAGCTTGGGAGTTAGAATAACTTCAATTCTGCGATTTTTAGCTCTTCCCACATCAGAATTATTAGAAGCTACAGGAGCGTATTCCCCTCTTCCAGCAGCGGTTAGGTTTTGAGGATCTATATCGGGGTTCTCTCTTAAGATCTGAACTATCGCGGTAGCACGTTTGGTTGAAAGATCCCAATTATCCTTTAGCTGACCCGATCCGCCATATGGAACATTGTCTGTATGACCTTCTATAAGAACAGCTATATCCGGATTATCTGCCAACACACTGCCTAATTGCTTTACCGCTTTTTTACCTTCAGAATTCACTGCCCAGCTGCCTGACTCGAAAAGAAGTTTATTCTCCATAGAAACATATACCTTCCCGTCACGTTGCTCGACACTCAGGCCTTTACCTTCAAAATTTGTGAGTGCGTTGGAAACGGCATTCTTCAATGCATTCATTTTAGCATCCTTTGCAACAATCAGAGCCTCCAATTCGTCTATTCTCTGGGATCTAACTGCAAGGTCCTTCTCAAGTTTTTCGAGTCTGTTCTTTTCAAGGATTAAAGCTGCTTCTTTTTCATCCAGTTGGGCTAGCAATTCCCTGTTCTGCCTAGAGTTTTCAGCTATGGCCGCAGAGCTGTTCTTTTCCAACGCATCATAAGACTTTTCAAGACTCTCGTAATTTTTGCGAAGCGTATTTAATTCCTGCATTAGTTCATTACGCTCGGTAGTGATCATTTCATAATCTGTGCTCAATACTGCCAGATCCTGCGTTAATTGCTCAGTAGATCTCCTATATCGATCAAGATCTTCGTTCATGGATCGATTTTGTCTTAAAAGATCGGCATTTCTGCTCTCCAGGTCATTATATTTTTTTGAGGACACACAGGAACTTAATACAATTAGTAATCCTGAAATGACTATAAGTTTTATTTTCATAATCTTAATTTTCGATTTCTACTAGAACGGGACAATGATCGCTATGGTATGCTTCGGGTAAAATTACCGCTCTTTTTAAACGGTCTTTTAACGGTTCGGCAACCAGATTATAATCAATTCTCCATCCTTTATTGTTATTCCTTGCATTGGCCCGGTAGCTCCACCAGGAGTAATTATGCGGTTCATCGTTGAAATGCCGGAATGAATCTATAAATCCACTATTTATAAATGAATCTATCCATTCCCTTTCCTCTGGGAGAAATCCGGATACGGTTTTAAGTCTTACCGGATCATGAATATCTATTGCCTGATGACAAATATTATAATCTCCGCAAATGATCAAATTAGGCTTTTCTTCCTTCAGCTCATCGATATAGGATTGAAAATCATCCATGAACTTGAATTTATGATCTAAGCGGTCGGTATTTGTACCTGAAGGCAGATAAAGACTCATCACAGAAACATCATCAAAGTCGGCACGAATATTTCGCCCCTCGAAATCCATATATTCTATACCAGTGCCATATTCAACATGATCAGGTTCAATTTTACTAAGAATGGCAACTCCACTATAACCCTTCTTATTTGCAGGATACCAGTAATGATATGGAAACCCAGCCTGTTCAAATACTTCCAGATCCAATTGTTCAGGATGAGCTTTGATCTCCTGAAGACAGACAACATCCGGATTTGCCTGTTGCAACCAGTCTAATAAACCTTTTCGTATAGCGGCACGAATGCCGTTGACATTATATGAAACGATAGTCATGAATTATCAATTTTTCTCAAAAATAAGCTTATCTAAGATAAAATCAAGAAAGCTCTTCGGATGGATTATTTTACAATGAACCTTGTAACTTTTCCAAAATCTCTGGTCCCCAATCGGAGTAAATAGATTCCTGGTGCCGCATAAGACATATCCAGGTCATAAACATATCCTTCCCCGTTATGAGGAACCTCATTCTGTAAAAGCTGCTGACCAAGGACATTAAAAACACTTATGTTCAATGGCCTGTCTATATTCGTGGTCTTTAGAACCATTCGATACTGGTCATTAGGCAATGTTACTACCACAATCTCTGCATCTCTTAGAATGAAATCCTTTAATGGTAAAGTTGAATCTATTATAGTTACTGTATAATCATGAGTTGTTCCGTATTGCATTACAGCACAGGCATTATTTAGATCAGCATCAAAAGAATCAGAATTATCACTGTCAAAACTGGTGTCACCTGCTTTAATCCTTAACAAGTGCTGACCTAAGGGTGTGTCGTTAGACAAATTGAAGGTATAAGTTAATTCTACGTCGGACTGTGTAATAACTGCAGATGTGATTAGCCTTTCATTCTCTTCAAAAACTCCGTTATCATTAAAATCTATCCACATCGATAACTTTTCGGCACCCTCTTCGGTGATTTCTTCAATAAATGAGGAAATTATAGTAAGCTCGATCTCTCCGTCACTTCGATCCAAGGTTGCTGAAGCATTTATAAAGTCCTGGTATCCATCTCCACAGGGAATCCTTTCATTGACAAGATCTCCAAGTTCAAAATAAGAAATCCCATCCCCAAATGAACAATCAGAACCTTTAGGAATACAGTCCAAATGAGCTATGGATTTTGTTTTAGAATCGTTACTGGTATCGCCATCTCCGTCCAAATTCGTAGAGGCCTCGATTCTATACCTAGCCAATGGCTCTAGATTCGCTCTACTGGAAAAGGTATAAACTGCATTTTCTCCTACTTCCAGAACATCCTCATATATTTCAGTTACTGGATTACTAAAATTTACCTGATAATCTACGGGAAAGTTTTGTTGCGGCTCGCCTCCAAAATTACCTATGGTCACCGTCACATTTTCCTGTCCGGAAAGATCCTGCCCGCTTAGAGGAGCATCTATAGAAAGTATTCCGATATCCCTGGGAAATAAATGAGTAACCTCTTTAGTAAATTCATTATTTTCCGGTAAAGCGTCTCCAGCTAAATCAGTTCTTAAGACTATACTATATGTTTCTCCAACTGTGGATAGATCGGTTCTTTGCTCGAATGTATAATCTATAAAACTATATGGTTCAATAACCTCCTCGATCATTTCCGTTACAGGTTCCCTTCCATCAACGGTATAACTTACCTCAAAATTGCTTTGAGGAGCGCTCCCAAAGTTCCGGATCCTGACACGTACTATTTCATTCGCGCCAAGCGTTCTACTTTGCGGTTCAATTAAACTGACTGGCCCGACATCATTTGGAAAATCAGACAGTAATTTAAATACTCCTACCACATCGGCTCTTCGCGGTGGATTAATGACTTCTCCATTAAACCAGAAGGTCAAACCATCAACAGGATCAATACTCAAATGAGAATAATCACCGTATCTAGCGTAATCTGCTCCCTGGATTCTTGGTGATGGTCCGCGCCCGTCTGCTATAATTTGCTCTTCAAAGGTCATCTTTCCTAATGGGTCGCCTTCCAACCTTCCGGTATATCTTAAAGAAGGAAATATTGGATTATTAGGATCTGCATTTAGAATGGTAAATCCTAGTGCAATATTACCTCTTACGTCCATTCCTATACTTCCGCAAAACCTATGACTTTCGTCCGGGGCGTAAGTACCTTCCTGGTAAACCTGCCAGGGACCACCGTCGTTCAATTGTCGTAATTCATACCATCTTATTCCCGCGTGTTCAGCAGCAGAAGGCTCCAGGTCGACCACAAAATTTAGCACAACAGAATTATGGGTTGGAAATCTTCTATATTGAGTACTGTACATCACAGTACTCTGTAAAACGTCCAAATCAACGTTATTTCCCGGCTGAGTTAAATTTGCAAAATCGCCTCCATCAAAAACTGAAAGGAAGGGTGAAACCCCTTCTGTGATCTCCTGGCTTAATTCAATCCTAGAATTGCCTGGATTATTCCAGTCTACATTAATCAGCCATATCTTTAAATGGTCCCTGCTAATATTTTGCCATGAATCATCCTGAAAATAAATAATCGGCGCATTACCTGGAGGAGGTAACTCATCCCCTACGGCATTAAAACCTGCCGGACTGTAAAAACCATTATTTTCAATTCCCGGCAATGGGAATCCCAGAATTTGAACATTGTTAGCACCCTGAAGCATCTTATCTCGTTCCAATGCAAAAACGACCTGGGACGATTCCGGGGAAAGAGGATCCTTATTAGTCGTTATATAATATGCATCTCCCCAAACTGATATTTTAGGATAGTCTGGAGTTGTTCCTGTTTCGAATCTATAGGTATACCAACCACTCGAAACAGGATCTGGGCCCCTGGAAACTGCCACTAATATAGCAGCGGTATCATCTCCCGAAAAAGGTCTTTCCGGTCCTGTACTTAATTGGATAAGCACAAACCTGTCTGCCTGCTGGTCATAAAGAACTATTGGATCGCCCTCATTCTCCCCGGTAAAAGCACCACCAATACTGCTAAGTGTAAATTCAGGAATTAAAGGATTTCCATTTTTATCCCAGATTCTAAAGCCAGAGTTGAACGCATTCATATAATGATTAGGACCAACGGCCCCCGTAGGATCTGTTGGCTGACTAATTGGAGAAGCTGACTGAAAAGTAAAAGGGTCTCTCGCAGGAATCTTCCCCATCTCTTTTTGCCTTGTCCTATCTTTGTACTTTGGAAGACCTTTTCCCGGAACCACTTTATTTACACCCATACCTTTAGGATTAGCCTCCTTCATTTCTCCGTTAGAAGGTAAAGGTTCGTTTAACATATACTCGCTCACTAAAACATCTGACGAGTCAAAAAACACCGGCTTTGTTTGGGCATATAAAGCATTGAAAATGCTAATACTAAATGTAAAAAGGAAAAGGAATCGCTTCATCATTGAGGGGCTTCTTCAAAAAATTTCTTAAAAATAGACATATTCATTATAACTCAAATAAAAAAGGCAATTAATAAATCAATTGCCTCTTAGTAATAGTTTCTTATAAATGCCGGATCTTAATTAGCAAAATCCTTCATCCAGTTTCGGAAATCGGTCTCTTTGCTGATAATTTGTTTCAGCTGTTCAATTGGCACGCGTTTCTGTTCCATACTGTCCCTATACCTTACCGTAACAGAGTTATCCTCTAATGATTCATGATCAACAGTTATACACATTGGAGTCCCTGCTGCATCCTGGCGACGGTACCTTCTACCAATCGCATCTTTCTCATCATACTGAATATTAAAATCCCACTTAAGATCATCGAATATCTCCTGGGCCAACTCCGGCAAACCATCCTTTTTTACCAAAGGCAGAACAGCTGCTTTGGTAGGAGCCAGTATCGCAGGAAGCTTTAAGACAGTTCTAGTATTCCCGTCTTCAAGTTCTTCTTCTTTTAAAGAGGCAGAAAGTACAGCAAGAAACATCCTGTCTAGGCCTATTGAAGTTTCGATTACATAAGGAACATAATTTTCTTTCAGTTCAGGATCATAAAATCGTAATTTCTTTCCGGAATATTCCTCATGAGCCTTTAGATCGAAATCTGTCCTGGAATGTATTCCTTCAAGATCTTTAAATCCGAACGGAAAATCGAACTCTATATCTGCTGCCGCGTTAGCGTAATGTGCAAGCTTCTCGTGATCATGGAAACGATAGTTCTCCTCTCCAAGGCCTAATGATCTGTGCCAGTTAAGCCTGGCTTCCTTCCATTTCTCATACCATTCCAGCTCTTCTCCAGGACGGACAAAAAACTGCATCTCCATTTGCTCGAACTCACGCATCCTGAAAATGAATTGTCTTGCCACGATCTCATTTCGGAAAGCTTTTCCTATCTGGGCAATTCCAAATGGAATCTTCATTCTACCTGTTTTCTGAACATTCAGAAAATTGACGAAAATACCCTGGGCTGTTTCGGGTCTCAAGTATAGCTGGGTTGCCGAGTCTGCGGAAGCTCCTAGTTTTGTCCCAAACATGAGATTGAACTGCCGGACTTCTGTCCAGTTTTTAGAGCCCGTTTCAGGATCGGCGATTCCGAGTTCTTCGATAAGTGATTTTACATCCGCAAGGTCCTCGTTAGTAAGAGATCTGGCCAGCCTTTCAAGAATTCCTTTTCTTTCGTCGAGATATCTTTTTACGCGCGGATTGGTTTCCCTGTACATTTGCTCATCGAAATCTTCGCCAAACCTTTTCCTTGCCTTCTCTATTTCCTTTTCTGCCTTTTGAAGAATTTTCTCTGCATGATCCTCAACAAGGACGTCTGCACGATATCTCTTCTTAGAGTCTTTATTATCTATCAAAGGATCGTTAAATGCATCAACGTGACCGGATGCCTTCCAGGTTGTTGGATGCATTAGAATTGCAGCATCAATACCCACAATATTTTGATGGAGCTGCGTCATGCTCCTCCACCAGTATTCCTTAATATTTTTCTTCAGCTCTGCACCATTCTGTCCATAATCATATACGGCACTTAGACCGTCATAGATTTCACTGGATGCGAATATATACCCATACTCTTTGGCATGGGAGATTACGTTTTTAAAAAGATCTTCTTGTTTTGCCATGGAGCAAAAATAAAAAAACCGCCCTGAAATATATCCAAGGCGGTATCTAATTTATAATTAAGTCTATCGAAGGCTGAAACTACCCGTTCCCATTAATAAAGCTTCGTGATACACGTAGACCTTATAGGTTCCCTCTATAAGTTTTTCTTCATCAGTATTTGCTAGAATACATACATCAAGTTCTTCATTTTCATAAAAAACCTTTGAAGAAGCACTATAAACCATGGTTCCACCTTCATGCTGAACGACGATCCTGTCGCCTACCAGTTCATTTTCTGGATTATAGATCTGGACATAAATATTCTTTTCACCGGGCTCTGTCAAATCGTTTTCTGTAAGCGTAAAACAGGTCCTTACCTGGTCAACTCGGCGAGTTCTATCATTTTCAACGAGCTTTCCACTATTTCTAACAATTACTCCGGTACCAGAAAGGTTACTGATTTTTAATCTAGAGGCTTTATCAACTTTAGTTGAAAGGTCTTGAGCTGTGGTCTGTAGAGAATCTGAGATCCTGGTACGTTCTTCCAAAGCAACATTGGTACTATCAAGAGAAGTACTTAACTCCCTGTTTTGAGCGCTTAAACTGTCCACAACCCTGAACAATCTTTCCTTTTCCTGTTTTAGATCTCCGATCTCTCGTCTATATCTCGAAATTAGAACCAAATTGGCCTCATTATCTTTAACGGAATCCAGTAATCGTGAAATCCGGTCACGCGCATTCACGAGATCCTGATCCATGATCTCATTTTCTGCGATAGCCTCATCATATTTTACGATAAGCTCATTCAGCTCATCTTCAATCACAGCTTTTTCTTTCTGCAGTATTTCTTTATTTTCTTTTTCCTCATTGTAGAATTTAATGGTATAAATGCTTAGCGCTACCAGGGCTACAGCAAGTATCCCGGTTAAAACCTTCAAAGCGGTATTGTTTTTCTTTTCGGTCATAATAAGTTTGAATTTGTTTGTAAATTTACTCGTTTTTAACAGGTTACCTATAAGGCCTTAACAAATGTTTCACGATTTTGTAAATCTTCTTTACCCCAGTGTGTGTCACATTTGTGAGTCAGAACTTCTGAAAAATGAAAACCTTATTTGTACATTCTGTTTAAACGATCTGCCGGTTACTAGTTATCATCACGATAACGAGAATCCTGTAAAAAAATTATTTTATGGGAGGGTAAAGATAGAAAAAGCCACCGCATTATTACATTTTCGAAAAAAGGCTGGTGTCCAGCATCTTATTCATAACCTAAAGTACAAAGGTCATCAGGAAATCAGTTCTTATCTTGGAGAATGGCTGGGAACAGAATTATCTACAATTAACGATTTCACAATCATAGATGTGGTGATCCCTGTGCCTTTACATAGATCAAAACTAAAACAAAGGGGTTACAACCAGGTCACAGGCTTCGGAAAAGAAATTGCAAAGGCTATCGACGCAGAATATATGGAAGATGTCCTGCTTAAGATCAGTCCTACCTCAGCTCAAACCTTTAAGGGACGAATTTCAAGATGGGGAAAACTTGAGGAGGCTCTCTGGGTTAAAAATCCCGAAAAATTAACCAATAAGCATATCCTGCTTGTGGATGATCTTGTGACCACCGGAGCTACTCTTGAAGCCTGCGCACATAAATTAATGGAAACTCCCGGGGTTAAAATCAGCCTGGCAACTATGGCAATTACCGACTAAGCTTTGCGTTGTAAATCAAAATAATTGTTTCTTTGCGTAAAGATTCAGCTTTATTCTATGAAGAACAGGATTCCCGGATATTTGATCGTTTTGTTTTTGCTTTTTACCACAGTGCAGTGTGCAAAAAAAGGTATGCCGGAAGGAGGACCTATAGATGAGGAACCACCAAAATTCATAAGGTCAAATCCTGAAAATTATTCTACTAACTTTGACGCAGAAGAGATAAGGATCTTTTTCGATGAATATATCAAGCTGGACAAGCCCCAACAGCAAATTATCATTTCTCCACCGATGAATCCCAATGCTAACATAACTCCACTGGGAACTGCCAGGAAAGATATTAAGATAGAGATCATCGACACCCTTTCAGAAAATACGACCTACACAATTAACTTTGGTAAAAGCATCGTGGATAATAATGAGGGTAATTCTTTGGATTATTTCAAATACGTTTTCTCTACAGGGGATTATATCGATTCTTTAGAGGTTTTAGGATCTGTGAAAGATGCCCAGCTTAAGGAGCCTAAAGAGCCAATTTCTGTACTGTTATATGAGATAGATTCCACTTTCAACGATTCAATAGTCTATAGAGAGACTCCTCGCTACGTTACCTATTCCAAGGATAGCACCTTTACTTTTGCCCTTGAAAATTTAAAGGAAGGCACTTATAGAATGGTAGGACTTCTCGATAAGAATAACAACTACCTGTACAATCCCAAAACTGAAAAAATAGGATTCATCGCAGATAATATAACAATCCCTACCGACAGCACTTACAAGATCACTGTTTTCAAGGAAAACCTCGAGTTCAATCCCGTTAGACCGGTGTATTTCAAAGGCCATCAGATTCTTTTCGGATATGAAGGCTACACAGATCTGGATAGCCTGGAAATCAATCTTTTAACAAGTAAGCCAGAGAATTATGATGCCCGGATCGTTAAGGAACCTAAGAAGGATTCTGTCTATTATTGGTATAATATAAGACCTGAATCGGACAGCCTTTCATTTGAGCTTAAAACTCCAAAAACCAGTGACACTCTCTTTGTAAGACTTGGAAATCTGGAAAGGGATTCTTTAAAGGTTTCAACAGAAAGCGGTGGGATGAAAGAAAACTTCAAGTTCAAGGCCAATACTCCAATAGTTGATTTCCAGGAGAGCTATGTCCAGATACTCGATCAGGATTCTGTTAGAGTACCATTCACCTCGAAATTCGATCCTATAAAAAATGAGGTTGATATCATTTTTGATAAGCAACCGGCATACGAATACCAGATTTCCGCATACCCCGGAGCGATTACAGATCTTTTTCAGGAAGTAAACGATACGATCACTCAGAAAGTCCGAACAAGACAGTTATCAGATTACGGCACCATCATTCTTAATATCCAAAACCTGGATATATTTCCGGCAATCGTTCAGTTAACCAACACCCAGGGAGAAGTGCTCGCAGAAGAATATTCTGAAAATTCCAGAAATTTCACCTTCAGGTATTTAAGCCCAGGAAAGTATCTTGCTCGCGTAATTTATGACAGAAATGAAAACAGGAAATGGGATACAGGAAACTATCTCAAAAAAATCCAGCCAGAAGTAATTAAATATTTTTCAGATACTCTTGAAGTAAGGGCCAATTGGGATATCAACGAAACTATAAGTCTAGATTAAATTTATCTCGGTCCTGGAGAAATTTTAATTTATTCCTTATTTCATAAAGCTCATTTTTAGAGAGCTGTATTTCTTCGGAAAATTCTTCTTCTCTGTTCAATGAAGATAGCTCTTTGCCTAAAGCATCGTAGGCTGCTGAATGACCATTATAGATATAACCATCGCCATCTTCTCCGGTCCTGTTCACCCCAATACAATAGCACATATTCTCAATAGCACGTGCCTTTAACAGTGTATCCCAGGCATTAACTCTTTTTTCAGGCCAGTTAGCGACATACAATAAAAGGTCATAATCTTCAGTATTTCTGGACCATACAGGAAACCGTAGATCATAGCAAATCAAAGGACAGATCTTCCATCCTTTGTACTCAACAATAAGTTTGTTCTTTCCGGCAGTATAGGTCTGATCTTCCTTAGCTAAAGTGAAAGTGTGTCTCTTATCATAAATTTTATATTCACCGTTGGGATAAACAAAATATAACCGGTTATAAAAGTTTTCATTCTCCTTAATAATAACACTTCCCGTCACCGCTGCAAATTTCAATTTAGCCTGCTGTCTCATCCAGCTTAAGGTTTCACCATCTGTTGGTTCGGCGAGCGCTTTGGCATTCATACTGAATCCTGTGGTAAACATTTCCGGGAGTATGATGAGATCAATATCATTCGAGAGAGCGGCTATTTTTTCAGAAAACATACTTCTGTTTGCCACAATATCTTCCCAGGACAAATTGGCCTGGATAAAAGCTGTATTTAGATTTTGCTGCATATTCAAAAATATCAATTTTAGTTTGATCAATGTCAAATACATGTTAAATGATTGGTCGTAACCGCTTGAATAAATAGCTTTAATACTGAAAATCAAATAATAATGAGTTTTACTAAGCTTCTTCAAAACGATTCGCATGCTTCAAAAACTTCCCGTGCCGTACTTTCCGGGTTTATTGGAGGATTAGCCGGAGCTGCGGTAAAAAGTCTGATTGAACAATTTTTACCTGTAAGGAAAGTGGACGACCGGTCTGCACAAATAAAGATCGTTGATGAGCTCTCTACCAAGATCACTGGATCAGCGATAAGTACCGAAAACGAAGCCCTGGCAGAACAACTGGTAGATCTTCCTGTTGGTGGGACACTAGGAGCAGCCTATGCTTATGGCAAAAAAGACAGGCCCGGACTTAGACCCACAGATGGTATAATTTTCGGAACTACTACCTGGGCCTCTACCCACGAAACTTCTCTTCCTATTTTAGGTCTTGAACGTAAACCAATTGATGTTCCGGTGAGAATGCAGCTAAATGAACTATTAGCACATATCGCCTTTGGAATAACTACGGAAGTGGTGCGGCATTACGTGGAAGAAAGTATCAGGAAATAATTATTTTTCAATCTGGGCAATCATTTTCCGAATTCGGTCTTCCAGTTTCTCAGAAGACAATTTTTCTCTTAGCATATCTGTAATAACGGGGAATGAAAAAGGTGTAGGTTTCTCGCATCTTTTGCAGATGATCTTTTGTCTTCCGATGCGCTCAAGAGCCATTCGCAATCTTCCTTCCTCCAGCTGATGTTCGAAGGTCTCCCTGAAAGATTGCTGGTATAAAAGGTTATCATTCTCATAATCCCTAAAAACACTAAAAAGCAATTGTGAATTAGATTGCAGATGTTTGCTTTTAACCAGCTTATTTGGATAACCGGTAAAAACCAATCCCGCTATAACTGCAATATCCCTGAACTTTCTTCTGGCCATCTCGGTAGCATTTAAGCTCTTATACAGATCATCCATTAGATAATCTGCGCTGAAGAGATTATTGTCCAGTACCTGCTGAATGTCGATTTCCTGGTCTGAAAGTAATTCGAATCCATAATCGTTAAATGCGATGGAAAAACTTACCGGAGAAAGTAAACTTATACGATAAGCCATCAAGCTTCCCAACGCCTCATGAACAAATCTTCCTTCAAAGGGATAGAATACCGCGTGATGACCTTCTCTTGTTTTAAAAGTTTCTATTAAAAATTCATTGCTTTTGGGAATTATTGACTCTTTCTTCTGCTGTTCAAAAATCGGGATTAAGGCAGAGAGTTCTTTTGTCCTTTCATCCCCATTCTTAAGCATCGAAGCCGTATATAACTCTTCTCGCAGCAATTCACTCATTTGTGCAGAAAAAGTCATTCTACCTCCCTGCCAGCTTGGTACTTTTGAAGTTTTCTTGGAAGATTTCCTCACAAGGACATTCATGTTTTTTATCCTTACGAGTTCCAGATTTCTTCCTGCGAAGGTAAAAACGTCGCCCGGATTAAGTTTGGAAATAAACCACTCTTCTATAGTACCTATATAACCTCCCTTCATATATTTTACAGTGAGCATTGCATCACTGACGATAGTCCCGATTTGCAATCGGTGTCTCATTGCCACAGCCCTGCTTTTGATCTTGAATCTGCCGTCATCTTCAATTTCCACTTTTTTATATTCATCATAGGCCTGTAAACTCTGGCTACCCTTTGTGATGAAATTTAATACCCAACTCCATTCATCCTGGGTAATCCCCTGAAAACAAAATGTGGAAGCTACTTCTGAATAAATTTCTGCCGGAAAAAACCCATCAGAAACTGCAAGGGTATTAAGATATTGTACCAGCACATCAAAGCTCATAAGATATGGGATCCTATCTTCAACCGCCTTTTTTTCTACAGCCTTCTGAAGTGCAGAAGCCTCTATCAGTTCAATAGCATGAGTTGGTAAAAAATAGATGAGACTTGCCTTACCGGGCTGATGTCCACTACGTCCCGCCCGCTGAAGAAATCTCGCTACTCCCTTAGGCCCGCCAATCTGCACGATGGTTTCCACAGGAGCAAAATCGACACCCAGGTCGAGACTGGAGGTACAAACCACTGCCTTAAGACTTTCGTTTCTAATTGCCTGCTCAACCCAGAGCCTTGTTTCCTTGTTAATACTTCCATGATGCATCGCTACCTCCCCGGCAAATTCAGGATATTTAGTCATCAATCTCTGGAACCAAAGCTCACATTGGGAACGGGTATTGGTAAAAAGCAAAGTGGTTCTGGATTCTTTTATAATTGGAACAACCTCATCGATCAAATGCAACCCCAGATGTCCCCTCCATGGAAATTTCTCCATTTTTTCAGGGATAACAGAGCGTACCTCTATCTTCTTTTTGAGATTGGCCTTTATCATAACAGAGTTATTTAAAGCCATGGAATCCGGGCCGAGTAAAACCTGTCTTGCCTGTTCAAGGTTGCCTATCGTTGCAGAAATACCCCAAATCCTTAGATCCTTTGAGATGGTCTTCAACCGCGATAATCCCAGTTCAACCTGTACTCCTCTTTTAGAACCAAGCAATTCGTGCCATTCGTCTATAACAATCGCTTGCAGGTCTTTAAAAGTCTTTTGATAATTTTTCGAAGATAGCAACAGATGTAAACTTTCCGGGGTGGTAATAAGAAGATCTGGCATTGATTTCTTCTGGGAAGCCCTTTCCTTCTGAGACGTATCCCCGGTTCTGATCCCAACCGTGAAATTAGTTCCCATATCTTCGGCAAATCTGCTTGCAGCCTGCTCTATCTCTACTGAAAGAGCCCTCAAAGGCGTTATCCAAACTGCTTTCAGACCCTTCTTATGTTTTTCCTTATAGTCCGGATTTTTCTTTATGTGATCGAGAATTATAGGAACCCAAAGTGCATAGGTCTTCCCACTTCCAGTAGGAGCATTCAGGAGACCGTTTTTCTTCTGTAAATAGGCTTTCCAGGTATCTTTTTGAAATTTGAAAGGCTTCCATCCTTGTTCAAAAAACCATTCCTCGGCAAGGCCTATCAACTCCTTTCTTTTCATAATTAAGGAATTAAAGCTTTTAGGTCTTCCAGTGTATTGGCGTCTTCGATCTTTTTATCGGTACGCCAGCGCAGAATCCTCGGAAATCTTGTTGCGACACCGCTCTTATGCCTTTTGGATTCAGCAATACCTTCAAAGGCAATTTCGAATACATGATGTGGAGTGACACTTCTCACAGGGCCGTATCGATCCAAAGTGTTTTTTTTGATCCATGCGTCCAGTTTTCGGAATTCTTTATCGGTAAGCCCGGAATAAGCCTTGGCAAAGGTCACCAGTTCTTCCTTTTCTTCATCCCACAAACCAAAAGTGTAATCTGTAAACAAATTACTTCTTCTTCCATGACCCCGCATCGCATAGGTTAGAACAGCATCTATTGTTAGCGGTTCTACCTTCCATTTCCACCAGTCACCTTTTTTTCTTCCCACTAGGTAAGGAGAGTCGAGCCTTTTAAGCATAAGGCCTTCAGACATCACTTCCCTTGACCTTCCTCTTTCCTTTGCTGCTTCTTTCCAATTGCTGAAAGTAATTGTTTCAGAAAGATGCAATGGCAGACTTTCGTCTGCTATTACAGAATATAATCTCTCAAGAATTTCACGTCTTTCTCCAAAGGCCATTTCCCTTATGTCCCTGCCTTGCCATTCTAAAATATCATAAGCTTTCAGGATTACGGGGGTCTTTTCGAGTAATTTTTTACTAACGTTCTTTCGCCCTATTCTAGTTTGAAGATCCTTAAATGTTCCTATCTCCCCATTAGGAAAAGGTAAAATTTCACCATCGAGGACAGTTCCATTGGGAATGGCTTCTACTAATGCCTCAAATTCCGGATACTTATCGGTTACCAGCTCTTCTCCTCTGCTCCAGACGAACAATTCATCATTTCTTATAATCACTTGCGAGCGAATACCGTCCCATTTATGTTCTACACTCCATTCTTCAGCAGGGCCAAGTGATTCGGGTACATCTTCTATAGCGTAGGCCAGGTAAAAAGGATAAGGTTTTGAGAGATAATCCTCTTCATTTTCTTCGAGGATTAGTTTCTTGAAAGAGATTTTTGAAGGCTCCCAGTTGCCCATAAGTTTATAGGCAAGAATATCCTCATCGATCTCAGTTGCTTTAGAAAGAGCACGGGTCATGAGTTTCTGACTCACTCCAATCCTAAAGCTACCGGTAATGAGTTTGGAGAACACGAAACGCTCATAATAATTAAGATTCAACCAGTTCTTGATCATATATTCCTTCTTATCACTTTCCTCCTTTGGCTTTAGGTCGATTATTTCCTGAAGAAATTGATTCAAACTTTTTTCCGTGGAGGTATTTGAATGCGGAATAACCAGAGCTATAGTTTCTGCCAGGTCTCCAACAATATGATAGGATTCCTCAAAAAGCCATAGCGGTATATTTGCCAGTTCAGCTGCCCATTCACGTAGCAAGGTAGTATTAACCGGTCTTGGAGGCCTTCGGTGACTGAGTATCGCAATAGTCCAGACCTTATCCCTATCAGGGGCGGTCCTGAAATATTCCGTCAGGGCCTCTACCTTAAGAGTAGTCTTATTAGTGCTATCCAGCTTTTTTATTAGGTCTGCAAATCTTTTCATGATTCCTCCTTCTCATTTTGCGATTCTAACTGACCTGTCTCGCCTTCATACTGAGTTTCTTCTGTTCGCGCATCATAACCCTGTTCCCTTAGATATCTGGAAAAAATATCCGTATATCCGTGGGTACAAATAACCTTTTCACATTCTGTTTCTTTTATGGAGTTCAATAATCCCTGCCAATCACAATGATCGCTGAGTACAAAACCTTTATCGATTGCACGCCTTCTCCTGGCACCCCTAAAGGTCATCCAGCCACTTGCAGAAGCAGTTACATAAGGTACCATTTTCCTTATCCAGGTGGAACCGTGAGCGCTTGGCGGAGCGAGTACGATATTCCCTTTAATTTCCTCTTTCTTTGTTTCCCTTGTAATCCTGGTAGTTTCGGGAAAGTCGGATAGTGGACGAAGTACATCGGTCATGTTCTCAATGGCTCCGTGTGTATAGATCCTGCCTATGGAAGTGTCCAGATGTTTCAGTAAACGTTGTGCTTTCCCCAGAGAATATCCGAATAGGATAGAAGTTCTGCCATCATCCTTGTTTTGCTGCCACCAGTTATTAATATCATTAAAAACCTGTTGCTGTGGCATCCATTTAAATGCCGGAAGTCCAAAAGTACATTCCGTGATAAAGGTGTTACATTTTACAGGTTCATATGGCACTGCAACCCCATCATCTTCGGTTTTATAATCCCCTGTAAATACCCAGACCTCGCCCTTATGTTCAACTCTAATTTGGGAGGAGCCGATAATATGACCAGCCGGATGCAGGGAAAATTTCACCCCATTAACACTAAAAGTTTCATCCCATTCTATTCCAGCTACCTCTATGTCTCCAAGCCTATGTTTAATGATTGGAACATTGGAATGATGAGTTATATATTTTTTATGCCCCCAGCGGGAATGATCTGCGTGACCATGGGAAATAATGGCTTTTTCAACAGGCCTCCATGGATCCAGATAAACATCTGCAGCGGCGCAGTATATTCCCTTTTCATTAAAAGCAAGCAAAGGTGTTTTCATAATTCCAATGGAAGATTTCTGAATTTAAATAAATGCTGATTCACCGGGAAAGGATTAAGAAAAGATTAGCGATTGTAAGATTTTATTTAATAGGATTGATATTAAAAAACCTTAGTGATTAATTATATTTGTAGTATAAAATAAACTCAATAATGTCCTTTTCAGATCTATTTGGCTCAGGAGAGCACCTTCGAAATCTTAGTCATTTTGCTTCTATCGTAAATCTTGCCGCTATAGACGGTGATATTAATCAGGAGGAAGAAGTCCTTCTAAAACGATTCGCAAGAAAACTTGATATAAGCGAAGAAGAATACGAGAAAGTAATAGAAAATCCTAAAGCTTTCCCCCTTTCTGGATACAACAGTATCGAAAAAAGACTGGAAAGGCTACACGATCTGTTCAGGATTATTTTTGCAGATCATATCATAGACGAAGAAGAAAAGGAACTCATCAAGAAATATGCAATAGGACTTGGTTTTTCAAGCCAGGCTTCTGAAGGTATCATAAATCGTTCTATTCAAATCTTTAGTGGAGAGCTAAATTTCGATGATTATCGTTACTTACTGGAGAAGGAAAGCAATTAAGCCTTAGTTTGTTCCTTTAATTCAGCTTTTTGCATGAATTCCTCAGCTTTTTCTACCATTTTCCTGCTACCACAGAAAAAAGGAACCCGCTGATGCAATTCCGTAGGTTTTATATTCAGAATCCTCTGAAAACCATCACTCGCTTTTCCGCCGGCTTGCTCAGTGATGAATGCCATAGGATTGCATTCGTAAAGCAAACGAAGCTTTCCATTATTGGCTTTTGAACTTTTTGGGTACATAAATATCCCTCCTTTGATCATATTGCGGTGGATATCTGAGACCATGGATCCAATATACCTCGAAGTATAGGGACGGTCTCCTTTTTCTTCCTGGCAATATTTAATATAATCCTTTACTCCCTGTGGAAAATGGATATAGTTCCCTTCATTTATCGAATAGATCTGCCCTGTTTCCGGGAATTTCATATCGGGATGAGATAGATACCACGATCCCAGAGCTGGGTTAAGAGTAAAACCATTTACCCCGTACCCTGTGGTATAAACCAGCATCGTGGAAGTCCCATAGATTATATAGCCGGCAGCCACCTGTAGATTCCCCGGCTGAATAAAATCTTCTATCTGGACCGGAGTTCCCAACGGAGTAACCCTTTGGTAGATGGAAAAAATTGTTCCTACAGATACATTTACATCTATATTTGAACTGCCGTCAAGTGGATCTATAAGAACAACATATTTATTCTTATGATCTTTTTTATGCCCCTCTATCCTAATAAAATCATCACTTTCCTCTGAGGCGATTCCACAAACTATTTCACGGTTAGTAAGGGTTTGAATGAATTTATTATTAGCATAGACATCCAGTTTTTGCTGATCTTCTCCCTGGATATTCGTTTCACCGTAAGCTCCTATGATATCTACCAGACCCGCTTTGTTGACTTCATGATTAACCACTTTTGCAGCGAGGCGAATGGAGTTGATCAACCGGGATAACTCTCCGGATGAACCCGGAAAATGCGCCTGATTTTCAATGATAAACTCTCCGAGGGTTTGATTTGGTTTAGGCATTTAGAAGATTTATGGTTAGGCCCGCAAAATTATCAATTTTTAGAAGTACTACAACGTTTTCGTAAACAATCTGCAGCATTGTTTAAATTTGTCCAAAACAAAGAATATGAAAATTAACATTCGAAAGGCCTCAAAAGAAGATATGGGTGCTGTTCTTGAACTCATTCGGGAATTAGCGATTTTTGAAAAAGAACCTGAGGCGGTGATCATCAGTGAAAATGACCTTATCAAAGATGGGTTTGGTGAAAACCCAGCTTTTCACTGTTTTGTGGCGGAAGCCGATGGAAAAATAGAAGGAATGGCCCTGGTATATTTTAGATATTCTACCTGGAAAGGTAAAACCGTTCACCTGGAGGATCTTATCGTCAGGGAAAAATTCAGAGGAAAAGGCCTTGGTTCTGCGCTTTACACCGAGGTTATCAAATTTGCAGCCGAGCAAAAGGTGAAAAGAGCAGAATGGGTGGTTCTAAACTGGAATAAGGATGCTTCAGACTTTTATAAAAGAAGTGGTGCAGACGTGCTTGAAGACTGGGATACCGTGCAAATGAATGAAAAGGCGATGCATGCTTACCTCAAAGCAAAAGGTATCCTTTAAGACAGCTTTAATAAAGGAATGAACTGCAATGTGTATTTTTGTTAAAAATCTGAATTATGGAATATAAAATT
>CAYWAB010000021.1:0-17205 GCA_964456105.1 uncultured Christiangramia sp.
GCCAATTTCTTTAGTTGGGAATTCTTTTCAGTGGTTTCACTTTTGATCTTTGTGATCTTTATTTTTGGATTCCTGGTCTGGCTTTTTGAAAGGAAAAAGAACAAAGAAGAGTTTGGTGGTAAATTCCGGGGTATAATGCAGGGGTTCTGGTGGAGCGCGGTTACCATGACCACTGTTGGTTACGGGGACAAATCTCCAAGAACTGCTGGAGGAAGGATTATAGGTCTTATTTGGATGTTCATGGCCGTGATTATCATTTCAAGTTTTACAGCGGGTATTGCTTCATCTTTAACCGTTAGTAGTATTAACGACGAAATTAATAATATTCAGGATCTTGAAAGGTTCGAAGTAGTTACAGTAAAAAGTTCAAGTTCACAGGAATTACTTGATCTTTATAATATAGAGAATGAGCTCGTTAATAATGGCACGGAAGGTCTACAATCTGTTATAAAGGAAGAAGCATCTTTATTTGTTTATGATGAACCTATCCTGAAATATGAGATTGAAAAACAGGATCTTGGAAATGAACTAGAAGTCCTGGAAAAAAGTTTGAAGAAGGATTATTATAGTTATGCTTTTCCCAAGGACTCCGACTTACTGGATATCATAGATCCAATGCTCATCAGGATACTTAAGACCATGGAATGGGCAGCCTTGATCGAGGATTATAATTAAATGCATAATTCATCTTTAAACTAAAATTCAGATTCTGAATTTGTTAAATATATAATTCATGTCTTAAATGATTGAATTTTAGTATATTGCTTTCCCGATTCTTAATTAACCAATATTATGCTCACCCGGAATAAAACTGGAAACACTTCTGAGGAGGAACTTCAGATAAGATCCAAGGATAACAATAATATCATCTACATTGCTATCGTTATAGTAATTCTCGCGACCCTAGTTGCCATGACGGGTGTCTATTATGAATACTGGTAACAGTACTATTGTTTGATCTCGTTCATTAAAAGAAATGCTTTATTTACATATTCCTTTTCCAGGAACAAAGCGAAATAGTTTGAAGTAGAGATCATTTCGAATACAGGAATTCCTTCATAAGCCAGTAATTTGAAGATGTAAAAATAAAGGCCAACTGTTTGTGAACTATTTTTAGGAAGCCCAATGGTTATGGAAGATAGCTCTTCCTTTACTGAAACCCTTACCTCATTGCGAAAACATTTTTCCACTAGATCGGTTAGAGAAGAAGAAACCAGGATATTGCTTTCCTGATAGTTACTTGAATAATTTAGATAGACTCCTGTTTGATCTTTAACGGCCTCTAATAATCTGGCCTTATTTCCAATAATGGTCTTGGAATTTAGGAAAGTATATTCGGTTATTCCTGATCGAACTATGATATCTCCCAATTCCCTGAGGCTTTTCATGTTCACCTTTGTTCTGCTGGGCGCATAACGTCTCAAAGCCATTATTATACTTCCCTGCTTAACAGGTTTATGCATTTCTTTTTCAACCTGGGGCTGAATATCTGCTGCGAGTCCGCTAAAATTAACTATATCTCTTGCAATTGCGTCATCCAGGAATGGTTGGTGCCTTATAATATCATGGACGCAGGTGGTAATCGTCTTCATTGTTAATTATTGAACATTTTGTACAAATGTATATAAAATGGAAAGTAATTTTTGCCTCTCTTTCTTTTAATAATATTTATGCAACCGGAAATTAAGAGCTATGAAAGTTTTAAAATTTGGAGGTACTTCAGTAGGCAGTGCAGCAAGTATCAGAAATGTACAACATATTATTTCCTCCAGACCCGGATCGAAAATCTTGGTATTATCAGCTATGTCTGGGGTTACCAACCATTTAGTTGAGATATCTGAACTGGTTAAGATATCCGATAATGCTTCAATTTCTTTGAAGATTGATGCGTTGAGGGATAAACACTTCAATCTTATCGAAGAGTTGATCGATGAAGAGAAACTAAGGATCGCAACCAGGGAAAGTATAGATATTCAATTAAAAGAACTTGAAGAAACCTGTAGCAAAACCTGGAACAGGGAAATAGAATCTATCGTTCTAACTACAGGAGAAAGCCTTTTAACCTTTATTTTCAGTAGGTATTTGAGTTCCATTGGAATTGGGAATACCTTACTGGACGCCAAAAATTTCATGCATGTACCTAATTTGGAGAATCCCGATACCGGTTATGTAGGAGAACTTCTTAATGAGGTTTTAAAGAATTCTCCGGCAAATGAGATCTATATTACTCAAGGTTTTGTTCGTTTGAACGAAAATAGCGAAATAAGTACCTTAAAAAGAGGTGGAAGCGATTATACCGCTACTATTCTTGGGGCAGCTATCCGGGCATCTGAAATACAGATCTGGACCGACATTAGTGGTTTGCATAATAATGATCCTCGATATGTCGAGGGGACTCACCCAGTGGCCCAGTTAAGCTTTGAGGAAGCTGCAGAGCTGGCTTATTTTGGAGCCAAGATCCTTCATCCTCAAACGATATCTCCCGTAATAGGGAAGAATATCCCGGTTTATCTTAAAAATACCTTTACCCCAGATGCAGCCGGAACCCGGATAAGTGCAGTTGCTGAAAAAAAGGGATTGAAAGCCATTTCGGCAAAAGACGATATCACAGCGATAAAGATAAAGTCGAACAGAATGCTAATGGCTCATGGATTCTTAAAAAAAATCTTTGAGGTTTTCGATAAGTATAAGACGTCCATTGACATGATAACGACTTCCGAGATCGCGATTTCACTTACGATAGATGATACTAGTAATCTTGAACCCATTATCAGTGAACTTGAACAATACGGCGAAATAAGTGTGGATTATAAGCATAGTATAATTTGTGTGGTAGGAGAGGAGCTTATAGAGGATAATGGGATGTCCCGTTTATTTGAGATCCTTCAGGAAATTCCGGTAAGGATGATCTCTTATGGTGGAAGTAAAAATAATATTTCTCTTTTGGTAGACACCCAGCATAAGATCCAGACATTACAAAAACTCAATTCGAAGTTATTTGAACAGGTAGAAGTCAATCCTGGATAAAAATTTCATTAAAATAATTTTTTGGTTAAACTGTTTTTTTTGTGTAGTTAGGACCGTCTGTTGATTTATTGACAGGCGGTTCTTTTTTTGTTCTTTTCTTCGATATATCGGGATAGATAATAACTGCTCCTGTTTAGATGGAATTTCATCATATTACCTGTGAAATTTCTGGACCGGTGATCTAAAAGATCAAATTCCAGCTCATATATCCTTTCATGGAAAAGTTTCTCATGTTGCTGTTTATCGAATCGTTCATTGATGATCTCGAACCCGTATCTCTGTTTTTCATTCCATAACATTTCATCGGTATATAATTCTAAAGTTTTGGAAACGAACTCTTCGGAATTGCTGGTGATATAACCTGGCCAGCTTAATTCACCATTTATGGCTTCTGCACCTAATGGAGTTGTTATAGAAGGGGTGCCATTTTGCATTGCCTCTACAAGTTTGCCTTTTAAACCGGCGCCAAAATTTATAGGAGCAACACAGAGTCTAGCAGTTTTCATTACCAAGCCAGAATCATTGGTCCAACCGTTGATCAAGAATCTATCCTTTTCATTGTGAAGCTTATACACTTTCTGGCTGGCATAGGCTCCGTAAATTTGCATTTTAGCACCTGGTAATTTCCCTTTTAATTGAGGCCAGATTTTTTCTTTTAATTCAAGAACGGCATTCCAGTTGGGTTCGTGAAGAAAATTTCCTATCCAGATTAGATCTTTTCTTCCTTCGAATGAAGGCAATTTCTCTATATCTTTTTCTGAAATAGGTTCCAATAAAAAGGGCAAATAATGCAAAATAAAACTGGGTACCTGAAATTTCTTCTTTAGGATCTCCATCTCTTTTTCAGAAATGATGAGACTTATATCACATCTGTAAATCGCACCTATCTCTCTTTTGGCTAATTCAGAATCCATAAAGAGCCTTTCTGATTCTTCTTTGTTCTTAAAAGTTTTATGGCGTAAATCTCTTAAGAAATGCAGGTCTTCAGTATCCAGGATCTTTATGGCTTCAGGACATATATTGTCTATTCTCCAACCAAATTGTTCTTCGGTCATATACCTATCAAAAAGAACTGCATCAGGCATCAGATCCATGATGAAATCATCAAATGCAGGATCATTTAACCTGATTTTCTTGATCTTTATTCCTTTCGATTCCAAATCAGATCGATTACTGGTTTCTTTTGCTGTTGTTGCAAAGCTTATGGTATAACCTTCCCTGTAGAAGAAATCCAGAAGCTGCATCATCCTGGTACCAGCGGCAGACGATTTGGGCTCAGGCCACACATAACCAATTACCAGAAGTTTTTTCATGATGCCCAAAAATAATCATTTATAACTGTCCCGAAAGAAGCAATGTGGCCGTAATCCATAAAATTAGGGAGAGCACCCCTCCAACAATGAAGAAATGTTTGAACCTGTAGATCCCCATTCCATAAATAATCGTATTGGTCTGGTATCCAACAGGGGTGAAAAAACTAAAGTTAGAAGCAAACAATACTGCAAGTATAAATGGTTTTGGATCGAGCTTTAAGGTGGATGCGATGGTTATCGCAATGGGGGTGATTATTATCGCAGTCGCATTATTACTTATAAACCCGCTTAGGAACATGGTCACGAAAAATAGAACTCCTATAACTAAAAGTTCTGTCTTTTCTTCAAAGAGCATCAAAAGATTATCAGCGAGCCAGGTATCTGCTCCTGTATTGCTCATAGCTACTCCCAAGGGGATCATTCCGGCAAGAAGAAATATTATTTGCCAGTTCACTTGTGTGTAGATCTTACCAAGATCGATGCATTTCAGAAAAATCAGAAGGAAGCATCCGATCAGGGCGCTTTTTAGGATCGGAAATATTGAAAATGCTGAAAGTCCTATTACCAGTAAAAGAATCCCGAAAGAGGTATTCCTTTTCCAGGCCGAAGGTAAATCTATATTCTTATATTCTTGTAATATGGTAATGCTTTCAACTTTTTGTAGTTGCTGTAGCGTATCTTCGTTAACTTCCACAAGAAGACGGTCGCCAACTCTAAGTTCAATTTCATCTGCTTTGTCTCGTATTCTCCTTTTAGGGTTCCTGAAATTTCTCCGTTTCCGAACCGCTACAGGGATGGCACCATGAAGATCGTACCAGCTTACACTTTTCATTCCTTTACCAATCAAAGGAGAATTAGGGAGGACTAAAATTTCGACCAGCTGTATATTCTGTTCGAGACTTTTTCCGTCCTCGTCCGGTCGTGAGATTATTTCCTCTTCCGAGCCCTCAACGATGGTAAAGTTGTTTTCTTCACGAAGTTTTAATAATTCTTTCATACTGCAGCGCAGTAAATACTCATCTCCTGCCTTGATCTTTAGATTTTTCATAGGAATTTCAGTGATCTTCCCATCTCTTTTCATCCTTATTATTTCAAGGTTTTCCTTTTTTAAGAAGGTATCTTTAAGACTTTGCCCAATTAATATTGAATTCTTGGTTATATAACCTTTAGTTATAAAATCTCCAATATCATAATCCTTTGAAATGTCTGCATTTGTGGTTTTTGGAAGAAATCTGAACATTATTGTTACTACCACGATAGTAATGGCCATGAAAATGATACCATACCAGGAAAATTCGAAGAATTCGAATCTTTCAATTCCACGATCCATAGCAGCTGCATTTACAATAAGGTTGGTAGAAGTTCCCATCAGTGTGCAACTGCCACCGATAATTCCGGCATAAGATACTGGTAACAGTAGTTTAGAGTTTGGTATATCGTATTTTGCCGATAATTCATTTATGATCTTTATAAATACAATGACCACCGCGGTAGTATTTATAAATCCGGAAATACTTCCTGCAATGAACATGAAAACCGGCACCATCAAAATTAAAGGTAAGCCCTTAAGTTTTTTTAGTCCGCCGGTAAGCAAGTCTATAACTCCGTTTTCTTCAAGGGCAATGGCTATGATCATCAGGGCTAGAACGGTAATGGTTGCCGGACTTGAAAATCCTGAAATCGCCTCTTCCGGACTTATCAAACCGGTCAAAAGGAGGCTTACCATGATAAAGAATGCTATTTTGTCTACCGGAAAGACTTCCAGAGCGAAAAGAAAAATCACGATAAGAATAAGGGCAAAAAGAATGATGATTTCGAGGCTCATTATTTAGGAATTGTTTAATCGTCCCTCTAAATTAAATGGAATATTCAGGATTCTGAAATATTATTCATAGATTACTTCTAAAAGTTCAAAAGATGAGTAGAGGATTTGTAAAGGAAGGAGATCAGGAAGAGCCTCCAATGATTCCCCCTCGAGCGGCTTTGCCAGCTGGAGTGACTAATTATGTAACACCTTCAGGGCTTGAACAACTTAAGAATGAAAAAAAAGACCTTGAAAAGCAGCGGGCAACTATCAAGGCAGAAAATGATACTGAAAAAAGGAGAGCTCAGGCACTACTGGATGGAAAGATAAATCTTCTTTTGGAACGTCTTAATTCAGCCCGTTTACTCAAGCCTGAGGACCAGCCAGAAGATGAGGTGAGGTTCGGAGCGAGGGTAAAACTAAAAAATCTAGACAATGATACTCTCCAGGACTTCCAGATTGTAGGTGTAGACGAGGCCGATATCAAAAATAAAAAGATTGCTTTTGTGGCTCCTATTGTCCGTGCGATTACAGGAAAAAAAGAAGGCGAGGTGGTACAATTTAATTTAGGTAGTGAGAGCAGGAAGTTGAAAATCCTGAAAATCACGTATGAATAATTATATTTAGTAAAGAATTTTAATCACTATTTAACCAATATATCATTTTATGAAAACATCCTACTCCACTAATCTAGATCTTAAAAGCACAGACATAGGTCTTTTAATCTTTCGTATTGGCATTGGCTCATTAATTCTCACTCATGGTTTTCCGAAGCTCTTGAAATTCTTCGGCCCTGAGGAAATAACATTTGGCGATCCAATCGGCCTAGGACCTACAACAACTCTGGCTCTAGCCGTTCTTGCAGAATTCGTTTGCGCTATATTCCTGATCTTTGGCTTCATAACTAGGATTGCCAGTATCCCATTAATTTGTACTATGGCTGTAGCTGCCTTGATCGTACATATGGATGACGATTTTGCTATACAGGAAAAGTCTATTTTGTTCCTGGTAGGTTTTATTTTACTACTTTTTACGGGTGCCGGAAAATATAGTATTGATTATATTTTATTAAAAAGAAAAAAATAAATGTCGGGGCGCATATTCATTGTAATGGGCGTCTCGGGATCGGGAAAGACTACAATAGGCAAAACTCTTTCTTCTCGTTTAAATATTCCCTTTTATGATGGCGATGATTATCATCCAAGGAGTAATATCCAAAAAATGCAAAATGGTGAACCTCTTGATGATGATGACAGGAGAAAATGGCTGAATACTCTGGCAGAAAAAATATTGGAATGGAGCAGTGCAGAGGGAGCAGTTTTAGCCTGTTCCGCATTAAAGGAAAAGTATAGGGAACAACTTCAAAATCAGTTTGAAAGTGTTATCGAGTGGATTTTCCTGTATGAAACTTATGAAGTAATACAGGAAAGGCTAAAAGAAAGAAAAGATCATTTTTTCAGGCCCGAGCTACTGCGATCTCAGTTCGATACGTTGGAAATACCCAGCTATGGTATCCAAATAAGGGTAGATAAGTCTGTTGAAAAAACCGTTAATTTAATTATGGAAAACATCAAAGCATCCAGGATTGGCCTGGTAGGCCTTGGAGTAATGGGTAAAAGCCTTGCTCTTAACATGGTTTCAAAGGATATTCCGGTTTCGGTCTATAACCGTGAATTAAAAGGTGTAGAAGAAGGTATCGCTGAAGAATTTTCCCATAAAAATAGAAGTATAGCAGATATACCCTGGTTTAACGATCTAAGGAAATTTGTTGGTTCCTTAAGGAAACCAAGGAACATATTTTTGATGGTTAAGGCTGGTGGAGCGGTAGATTCAATTATCGAAGAACTCAAACCAATGTTGGAGGAGGATGATCTTATAATTGATGGTGGCAATTCTCATTTTAAAGATACCGCAAGAAGAATCGCCATTTTAAATCAAAGCGGAATACTATATCTGGGGACCGGAATATCTGGTGGTGAAGAAGGTGCGCTCAAAGGCCCTTCCATTATGCCGGGAGGTAATCTTGAAGCTTACCGTAGAATTGGTCCGGTGTTGGAAAAGATAGCAGCGAAGGATAAAAATAATAAAGCATGCTGCAATTTCTTTGGTCCCGCCGGAGCCGGACATTTTGTAAAGATGCTTCATAATGGGGTTGAATATGGAGAGATGCAGCTGATAGCCGAGTTTTATCATTTTATGCGATTCTTTCTAAAAAAACCGGTTGATGAAATTGCCGATATTTTTTATGAATGGAATGAAGAACTGAAGTGCTATCTTTTAGAAATAAGTGTAGACATTCTTAGAACAAAAGAAGGAGAGAATCTTTTAATAAATAATATTTTGGATGCTGCGGGTCAGAAAGGAACCGGCGGTTGGTCTACTCAGGCAGCTTTAGATCTGGGAGTTTCCCTGGATACCATTACAGCTGCTGTTCTATCCAGAAATATTTCAGGTAAAAAGAAAGAGCGGGTGGAAGCGGAGAAGGTCTACAAGGATCTAAAAAAAGAGAAATATAATAATAATCTTAGTGAGCAGGAGCTTTTCGAAGCATTTAAACTGGTTAGAATAATCAACCACGCCATCGGCTTCGAACTCCTACAAAAGGCCTCTGAAGACTTTAATTGGAATCTTGACTTTTCTGAAATAGCGAGAGTATGGACCAACGGCTGTATCATAAAATCGATTTTGATGGAGGACCTTGTGAATATGTTCAAGGTTGAACCTGATAAAAATCTACTCCTTCATAAGGAAATTGTAGAAAGAGTGAGTAGATCTTATCCTATGCTAACCAAAACATTAGCAGTGGCTATAAATATTTCCTGCCCTCTGCAAGTAAGTACTGCAGCGGCAAATCATCTTTTTAGCTTCACCTCCGCACAATCTTCCGCTAATATGATACAGGCACAAAGAGATTATTTTGGAGCGCATAAATATGAGAGAATAGATAAACCGGCAGGAGAATTTTTTCATACCAACTGGAAATCAAATAATTGATGGACTACCAGATTTTAGTAGCAGTAATAATAGGAATTGCTCTTCTGCTATTCCTGATTCTTAAACTTAAATTACAGGCTTTCATTTCCTTATTGATCGTTTGTATTGCAGTGGGAATGATGGCAGGATTACCGGCCGTAGAGATCTTGGACACCATGCAGGAGGGAATGGGAAATACCCTTGGGTTTGTAGCCACCGTAGTAGGTTTAGGAGCCCTTTTTGGTGGAATTCTCGAACAATCAGGAGGAGCACAGCGACTGGCTGCTTCTATGCTGGCTAAAACGGGAGAGAAAAAGGCTTCCTGGGCCATGCTTGTTACGGGATTCGCTGTAGCTATTCCAGTCTTCTTTGATGTGGCTTTTATCATTCTGGTCCCGGTAACTTATGCTTTAAGTAAACGAACAGGAAAATCTCTGTTATTATACGCTATTCCTTTGGTGGCTGGCCTCGCCATAACTCACGCATTTATTCCGCCCACGCCAGGTCCTATTGCTGTGGCCGATATATTGGGTGCAGATCTTGGATGGGTGATCCTTTTTGGGTTTATAACAGGTATCCCAACAGCGATTTTTGCTGGGCCTTTATTTGCCAAATTCATTTCGAAGAAACTTTACATCGAACCAGGACAGTTTACTGATGAACTGGAAGAAGTACCGGATCCACCCTCCCCAGCACTTATAGTTTTTATCATTTTTGTGCCAATAATCCTTATAGTGCTTAGCACTCTTATGAATAGCCCGATCATAGATACCAATAGCTTGCCTTCCATTTTAGTTTATGGGATAACTCTGTTGGGACATCCTTTTACCGCACTGATCATTGCTAACTTACTTGCCTGGTATTTTATTGGGATTAGAAGGGGAATGGGTAAGGATTTCCTCTTAAAAATAGGAACAAAATCCTTTCAGGCTGCCGGGATCATCATTTTACTGACCGGTGCTGGGGGTGCATTTAAACAAATATTGATCAGGACAGGCGCTGGAGAAATGATAGCGAGCGGATTGAGTGATAGTTTTTTAAACCCGCTGTTATTCGGATTTCTTGTGGCATTGCTGGTAAGGGTCCTTCAAGGTTCAGCAACCGTAGCGATGATAACCGCAGCGGGAATCACTGCGCCTGTGCTTTCACAGGCTGGCTTTTCCGTTCCGCAGATATCTCTTGTGGTAATTGCCATAGCTGCCGGGGCATCAGGCTTTTCCCATGTTAATGATAGCGGGTTTTGGCTTGTTGGCCAATATCTGGGCCTAAATGCAAAACAGACCTTTAAGTCTTTTACTGTAATGACCTCCATAATAGCTGTTTCGGGATTACTGGTAAGTCTGGGGCTTTGGTACCTGATATAAAAAAAGCCCGTTATGACACGGGCTTCACAAATTCTTTAATTAAGAATTTATATTTTCTTATCAGATTTTGGATGATCTTTAGATTTATCCTTCGAATCACGAGAACCTTTATCGTTATATTGCCAGTTCTGTTCATCTGGTATTTTGCCTTCTTTTGGGGGTTTAGCATCGTTACTAGCCGGGATGTCCAATTCATTGGCAGTGAAATCAACAGGTGCCTCACGATCGTCAAGAGCTTTATCCTGACCTTTGTTCATGCTTCTCCCTTTTTCATTCAGAGCTTGTTTGTCCTCACCGGTGACCTCAGGATTATACGGTAAATCTTCAGGTTTACCTTTCTTTTTTTCTTCTTCGGGTCTATTTACTTCCTTCTTCATAATCTTTATCTTTCTGATTTTGGTTCATTTAAATGTAAAGAATAGAAGCCGTAATCCCTTATCAGGCCGGTTAAAATCTAGTTAAACCTTTAAATAAAAAAGGGTAAGACCATAAGGCTTCACCCTTTTTTTTAAGAATACCATTTTACCAATTATCCTTCGGTTTCCATTAATGCAAAGAACTTATCAAGGTTAGGAATAATCACTATCCTTGTTCTTCTGTTCCTGGCCATGTTTTCTTTACTGGTATTCTCTACCAGGGGCTGATAACTGCTTCTACCCGCAGCGATAAGTTTAGCAGGATCAACATCATATTTATCTTGTAAGATCCTAACGATATTCGTTGCTCTTCTCACACTTAGGTCCCAGTTGTCTTTTAAATATGAACCTTCCACAATGCTGCGATCATCAGTATGGCCTTCTACCATTACTTCCATTGCAGGTTCACTGTTAATTACCTCTGCCAGCTTTTGTAGAAGTGGTTGTGCTTTTTTGGAAATTCTTGAACTTCCGCTGCCAAAAAGTAATTTATCCGATACATTTATCATTACCACTGTCTCATCCACAGTGATATCAATATCGTCCTCATCTGCACCTTCACTTATATTTTGCTTTAAGTTATATGAAACGGCAAGATTTATGGAATCTTCCAGAGTTTCAGCTCCCTTTACCTTTTCGGGATCCATTTTGGCGATTGTATTTCGCATCTTTTCTCTGGTGTTTTTAGACATTACGGTAAGATCGTTCATCTCCATCATACCTTCATTCTTTGTTCTTAGAGAGTTTATTTTTGCATTATAATCGGCCACCCGTTCTTCTATCCTTGTATACTTCTCTTCGATTTCCTCTTTTTCTACACGAGTTTTTTGTAAGGTACTTCTGGTATCGTTCAGTTCGTCTTCAAGCGCGACATATTTTTTCTTTGAAACGCAGGAACTAAGCATCATTCCTGCTAATACTGTTACAGTTATTACTTTTTTCATGATAATTTTTCTTAAAATTTCTTAGGATTTATAATGAAATAATAGTGCCACTGACGGGGTAAATTAAATAGCCCAAATCTTTTGGGAGAGATTTATTTTAATATAAAGCAGTTAGAACCTTGATAATAGTACTGATAATTAGTGTAATATAGAAAAAGATCAATTACCGGATCACAATGAGCTCTAAAATCGAGAGTCTTCTGGGAAAGCTATTCTAGTTGTGGTTTTGTGGAAATTTTGACTTTATCCTGTATCACTTCTCTACACCCTTTAATGCAATAAAGCCTTACCAATTCTTAATCTGACTGCTTTTTTCGAACTTTTTAACACAAGTTTATTAGTATTTAGGGAACATAGTCTTCACATTATTCCTTCTATACAATAACTTTGAAGGTTAACTAAATAAATAATTGGCAAATACAAAGCATAAAATATTTAAAGTCCTACGATTTACAGGGAAAGTGCTCTTAGGAGTATTTATTTTTCTTATCATTCTCCTTTTATTTATAAGAAGTCCCTGGGGTCAGAATCTTATCAAAGATAAGTTGGTCTCTTCCCTTGAAAAAAAGACCGGGGCAGAGATAAACCTCGAACGGTTATTTATTGAGTTTAATGGAGATATAGAAATCAGAGGCCTTTATCTAGAAGATCCAAAAGGGGATACTCTTATTTATTCTGAAAGTCTTTCTGCAAGTATAGCTCCGGGACCTTTAATTAGCGGAACAGGATTTTCATTGAACGATCTTGACTGGAATAATGTGCGGGCCAACATTATAAGGAAGGATTCGGTATCTGGATTTAATTTTGAATTCCTTGTAGATGCTTTTGGGGCTGGAGATCCCCAAGCTAAACCTGCAGATCAAGATACCACTTCATCTCCCATGAACATCAGCCTGGGAGATTTTAATCTTACTAATTTCAATGTGGTTTTTCGGGATGATGTAACAGGAATCGATTCCAAATACGAATTCCAGAGACTGGAGCTGGAACTTAATGAAACAGACCTTCAGAACATGGTCTTTAGAGCTGAAGATGGACTTTTGGAAAATGCAGTTATAAATTATACCCAAACAAAACCGATCCCTGAAAGCAATAAAGAGCCGCCACCATCTCCCGTTATAAGTACCGAAAATCTAAAGCTTAAGAATGTAAATGCCAGTTATATTTCCCAGCCCGATTCGTTAGACACTGAATTTGATATTGCAGACCTTGAACTGGAAGATGCTGAATTTGATCTAAAGAGGTCCAGTATTAAAGGTGGGTTATTGCGTTTGGAGAAATCAGCTGTAAGGATTTCCATGGAGCAAAATACAGTTAAAGAACCAAAATCTTCCGGAGAAGATTCCTTCGAATGGCCGCAATGGAATGTAGCTGTTGAAAATATAGCTCTTACTAATAACGATTTCGACTATTTCTTAAATGGGGAAAGACCTAAAAGCGGCCAATTTAATCCGAACGCAATAAGTGTTGATAGTCTTATATTCCTGGCTAATGGATTAAAATACGAAGATAAAAAAGCGGTATTAAATATCGACAAATTTAACTTCAAAGAGGCTTCTGGGCTTCATCTGAATGAATTTGACCTTAATGCTTTGGTTAGTGATGAAATGATCCAGATTTCGGGTATCAATGTTTCTGCTAACAATAATTCTATTCAGGGTAATATCAACCTGAGCTATAACAAACTGGTAGATTTCATTAATAATCCGGGCAATTCGAAGATGGACCTTAATCTTGATTCGATATTTTTTGATGTAAGAGAACTATTTAGATTTCAACCTGCTTTAAAAGATAACCAGTATATAAGTGCCTTAGCGAGTGCTCCCATTAAAGGGGAAATATCAGCAAGTGGTTTTTTAAATGATCTGAATCTCCAGAACCTCAGGTTAAATTGGAACAATACCTCTATTAAGGGAAGAGGTAATTTAAATAATTTAGAAGATCCAGAAAATCTCAAATACAAGCTTTCAGAAGTCAATATCAATTCTACTAGAAAGGATCTCGCCAAGTTTGTTAAAGAGGAAGATATAGGGGTTCGATTGCCTGAACATGTTTCACTAACCGGTAGCTTCCAGGGTAGCACTGAAGAAATCATCACATCCTCTAAACTTCTGACTTCAGAAGGTACCTTAAAGATGGATGGAAGCTTAAAAATGGGAGAAGATATTGTTTTCGATGCGAAAGTAGAGGGAGACAGTATCGCTCTTGGGAATTTACTGCAAAATGAAGCATTGGGAAAAATTCAACTCAAAATAGATGTTTCAGGAACTGGGGGTACTGTAAATACATTGAATGCCAAACTGAAATCTGATATTTCTTCATTTACCTATAATGGATATGAATTCCGGGGTATTAATCTTTCCGGAGATATAAAAGATGGGGAAGGGCCTTTGGATCTGAATTATAAGGATGAGAATCTAAACATGGAGTTAAGATCTAATCTCGAACTCGATTCCGTGGCTCCAAGGATTGATTTCAACCTTAATTTAAAAGGAGCAGATCTGGGAGCTCTCGGAATTACCTCCAGAAATATAAAAACCGGTTTTCAACTTGATGGTTGGTTTGAAGGGAATGCCGAAAAATTTGATGCGGAGGCCGAAATAATAGATGGAGTAGCAGTCTATAATAACGAGTCCTATCTGTTGGGTAATTTTGAGGCAATGGCGTACGTTCGGCCCGACACCACATCAGTAAAAATTGATAATATGATGCTTAATATGGACCTGCGTTCCAATGCAGATCCTGCATCTATAACCAGCGCAATAAACCGACATTTTAAGCGCTACATTTCCAGTGATTTTGAGGAGGATTCAATAACAAGTCCGGTTAACCTAGTTCTAGATGCCCAGATAAGGGAATCTCCAATTTTGACCGAAGTATTTCTGGTAAATCTAACAGATCTGGATACTGTTGATATTAATGTGGATTTCAGGGAAGCAGAGAGAACTTTCGATGCTGCCATCAACATTCCTTTTCTTGAATATTACAGTAGTCAGTTAGATAGTCTTGTTTTGGACCTTAAATCTGATCCTGAAAACCTGAATTTTCAATTCGCTTTTAATTCACTGGATGCTGGTCCCCTTGCTATAAAAAGAACGATTGTTGATGGCAAGGTCATCAACAGCAAGCTAAATCTGGATTTCACTTCCTTTTATGAAGGTAAGCGAATTGTGCATTTAAATTCTGATCTGAATTTTGAGGGCGATACTTTACAGTTCCACATTAATCCGAAGGAACTCATTTTGAACAGCAATCCCTGGGATATACCAGAATCCAACGAAATTCGATTTGGTTCTGAATACCTTGCGTTTAATGATTTTCAGTTGTCCAGGAATAACCAGGAAATGAGAATAAGTGCCATTAGCCCACAGGGAGGGAAGGAACAAATCAGGCTGGATTTTCAAAACTTCAAGCTTGCTCCACTACTAAGCTATCTTAATCCGGAAGATCAACTTGCTACCGGGAATATAAACGGTAATTTCATCTTCGAAGAACCTTTCGGTGAGTCAGGAATTATAGCTGATATGAGCGTTAATCAACTGGAAGTGCTTGATGTAAACCTAAGTACTTTAAGTTTAGAAGGAAGCTCATCAGGATTTAATAATTACGATTTCAAAATGGCAATCAACGGGGGAGAGGTAGATTTGGATCTTAACGGCACCTATTCGGTAGCGGAAGAATCTCCCGTGTTGGATTTAGACCTAGACCTGAATGAAATTGAAATGTCCGCAGTCGAAGGTTTTTCCCAAGGTGCGATTAATGACGCCAGTGGTAGTCTTTCCGGAAAAATAGAACTTTCCGGTACGCTGACAGATCCTGTTTATGAAGGAAATATAAACTTTAACCAGACGAAGTTTAATGTAGCCTATCTTAATACTGCTTTTAAACTGCCGGATGAACAACTGAATCTTAATCAGGACGCAATTAATTTTGATGATTTCGAAATTCGGGATCTGGATAATAATTCAATATTCGTAAACGGGAAGATAATAACGAAAAACCTTTTGAACCCGGGCTTCGATCTTAAGCTTAAAGCTAAGGATTTCCGAGTTCTGAATGCTTCGGAAGGCGCTAACGAATTGTTCTATGGTAAAGCTGTCGTAGATGTAGATGCTGATATTAAAGGAGACCTTAATTTGCCTGTTATCGATATGAAGCTTACGATCAACGAAAAGACCGATTTTACTTATATAGTTCCTGAAACCGAGGTGAGGATGCAGGAAAGGGATGGAGTAGTGATTTTTGTAAATAAGGAAAATCCGGATGCGATTTTATCGGAGACTGAAGAGCAATCGTATGTCGCTTCCGGTTATGAAATAAAATCTAGATTGAAGGTAGCACAGGGGGCAAAGTTCACCATGATCATTAATGAAGATACCGGAGATAGATTTCAGGTTCAGGGAAAAGGAGACCTGATTTTTAATATGGATCCAAATGGAAGACTTTCTTTAACCGGGATCTATGAGATCAACAAAGGCTTTTATGAAATGAGTCTTTATAATCTTGTTAGCCGACGCTTTGATATAGCCGATGGTAGCAGGGTTTCCTGGTCTGGGGATCCATTGAGTGCCCAACTGGATGTAAGCGCTATTTACCGTGTGGAAACCTCAGCCTCATCCTTGATGGCTTCCCAGCTATCAGGGGCAGATCAGTCGGTTGAAGATAGGTACCGTAGAGAATTACCCTTCCAGGTATATTTAAATATCGATGGTGAAATAACAGAGCCTGATATCACTTTTAGTCTGGATATGCCGGAGGAAGAGCAAGGTGTGTTCGGCGGCCAGGTCTATGGCCGAATCAGACAACTGAACGATCATGAGGATGAGCTGAACAAGCAGGTATTTTCCCTTCTGGTTTTGAACCGTTTCTTCCCGGCAGGTGGAAATGATGGTAGTTCTGGCGGAACACTATCAGTTGCACGGGATAATCTTAATGATGCGCTTTCCGACCAGTTGAATGCATTGTCCCAGCGATTGCTCGGTAACAGCGGAGTTCAATTGAATTTTCAGTTGGACAGCTATACAGATTATCAGGGAGAAACCGCTGAAGAAAGAACTCAATTGGATATAACTGCCGAGAAGAGCTTTTTAGATGACAGACTTATTGTTCAGGTAGGTAGTGAAGTCGACATCGAAGGAGGAAATCAGCCCGGGCAGGAAACCAGCCCGATAATTGGTAATGTAAGTATCGCTTATTTACTGGATAAGAATGGTAACTGGCGAATTAAAGGCTTCAATAAGAACCAGTATGAAAATGTTATCGATGGGCAGGTAATAGTAAGCGGTATAGCCTTGATCTTCACTAAGGAATTCAATAAGTTCAAGAATATATTTGAAAAAGCCGTGATGGAGGAGGTAAAGCCAA
>CAYWAB010000021.1:17215-23350 GCA_964456105.1 uncultured Christiangramia sp.
CATGAGGATAAGAAAGAAGAAAATTCAGAGAACGATCAAAAAGAAGAAAATGAAGATTAAGCTAACAGCAGTTATAGTGTTCGTAATGCTTATCCAGGCTTGTAGTGTAAAAAAGTTCATTCCTGATGATGAATTTCTTTACACTGGCGCGAGTATTAAGATTGAATCTGATACGGTCATAGAAGACAAAGCGGAACTAAAGACAGAGCTTAAAAACGTCTTAAGGCCCGAACCTAATGCCAAGATACTTGGAATGCGTCCAAATCTATATTTTTATTATAAGGCACAAAGAGAAAATCCCGGCTTTATTAATAAGTTCCTGAACAAAAAGATCGGTGAAGAACCGGTTTATCTTTCTGATGTAAACCTTCAAGCCACAGAAGAGCTCTTGAAGAACAGGCTGGCCAACAGAGGATTCTTTTACAGTTCTGCAACCGGAGATACCATAAATAATCCAGATTCAAAAACAGGAAGAGCCTCTTATACGCTTTCGGTTCCCAATCCTTATAGAATGAGTAGCTATCAATTGGATACAGATAGCTTACTTGTTTATAAAGAAATAAAGGAGAATCTCGATAATACTTTGCTGAGTAAAGGGATGAGATTCGATTTGGCAGAATTCAAAAAGGAACGGGAAAGAATAGATAACAACTTAAAAAGGGAAGGATATTATAATTTTAATCCTGGCTTTCTGATCTTTGAAGCGGACACTAATCAATATGACAATAAGAAATTTGACCTGTATCTAAGGCTAAAAAAGGATATCCCTTCCAAATCTGTGATTCCTTATCAGATCTCCAATGTTAACGTGTATGCGAATTACAATGTGGATGAAGATTCTATAACCAAGAACTATAAAAGATACAAGGATAAAAATTATTTCCAGGAAGAATTGTTTTTTAAACCTAAACGTTTAGATCCATATATCCTTATAGAGACCGGGGAATATTACAATCCTGAAACTTCCAAAAACACCAGTAGAAGGCTAGGTTCTATCGGTGCATACAAGTTCGTTAATATCCAGTATGAAGAGATCGATACTCTTGCTAAAGACAGTTTAGGTTTACTTGAAGCCAATATATACCTCTCTCCCCTTAAAAAGCGTGCTGTTCGCGCAGAAGTCCAGGCAGTAACCAAATCTAATAGCTTTACGGGTCCTCATTTGGGGATAACCTATTCGAACAGAAACCTTTGGCAGGGGGGAGAAAGCTTCCATATTGGCGCCAATTTTGGATATGAGGTACAGTTGGCTTCAGGGAATCAGAGAGGATTGAGCAGTATTGAGCTTGGTCTTACCAATGATCTTATCATCCCGAGGCTGCTCTTTCCAATTTCGATAAATAAGAACTTTTTTAAATATTCTATTCCAAAAACAAAAATCAGTCTTGGTGGAGATTATCTTAAAAGAAGTGGATTGTTCAGTCTTTCTTCCATTTCCGGTACCTTTGGCTATTTTTGGAATGCCAATAAATATGTTTCTCATGAGATACTTCCAATCAACCTCAATTATGTGAACCTTGGTAATACTACTCCAGAATTTGAGGATATTTTAGATGCCAATCCCTTTCTAAGAAGAAGTTTCGATGTAGAGTTCATTGGAGGATTAACCTATTCTTTTACCTATAATGGAATGGTTGACACAGAAAAACGAAATGCATTCTTCCTGAATACGAATTTTGATATTGCCGGTAACTCTTTCAGTCTTTTTGGAACCGAAAATGCAGAAGGGAATAAAGAAATACTTGGTTTGGAATATGCCCAATACGTAAAACTTGATGCCGATTTCAGGTATCATTTACGATTAGGAAATGGCCATACCATCGCCACCAGGCTTTTTGGCGGTTATGGTTTACCCTATGGTAATTCTGAGGTTATGCCATTTAGTAAGCAATATTTCTCAGGAGGGCCATATAGCGTGAGAGCATTCAGAATAAGATCTTTGGGACCTGGAACTTATGATCCCAATGATGAACCGGATGCTGAAGGAGCAAATCTTAATTTCAGGGACCAAAATGGTAATATAAGGCTGGAAGCCAATGCAGAATACAGATTTCCCTTAATTCCTTATTTGAACGGAGCATTTTTCGTTGATGCCGGTAATGTTTGGACCTCAGAGGCTACCACCGAGGTCAGGGCGAGGGAAGGAAAGTTTGGTTCAGATTTTATAACCGAGCTTGGAATTGGTGCCGGTGCAGGGCTAAGGATCGATATTCAGAATTTTGTGATCAGGTTTGATCTAGCCTTTCCACTTCATGATCCGGGAATGCCTGAAGGGGAACGCTGGGTGTATGACTTTGGAAGTCCGGTTTTCAATTTTGCGATTGGTTATCCCTTTTAATGCTGAAGTTTGGTGCCATAGCATAGATCACCAGCATCACCAAGACCCGGGACTATATAGCCATGATCGTTTAGTTCCTTATCTACTGTGGCTACCCAAAGTTTTGAATTTTCGGGAAATTCTTTTTTAAGATATTCAATACCTTCTTCAGATCCTATTACAGAGACCAAATGTATCTTTGCTGGAGTTCCCATGGATTTCAAGGCTTCCATTACATTAACGAATGAACTGCCGGTGGCTAGCATAGGATCGGCCAGGATTAGCGTTTTATCCTTTAAAGAGGGAGAGGCCAGGTATTCGACCAGGATCTCGAACTTTTCATCATTGTCTGGATGATGTCTGTACGCTGAAATAAAACTATTCTCTGCCTCGTCAAAATAGTTTAATAATCCTTGATGAAGAGGGAGACCGGCACGAAGTATGGAGCAAATTACAATTTCGTTACGGGGGATTTCTACTTTTTTTGTACCCAGGGGCGTCTTTACTTCTTTCTGAGCATAATCCAGCTCCTTGCTTAGCTCATAGGCCAGGATCTCCCCAAGCCTTTCTATATTCCTTCTGAACCGCATGCGGTCTGACTGAACTTTAACGTCCCTTAACTGCGCAATAAATCTGTTGGCAATAGAATTCGTATTAAGCAATTCCTGAACTTCCATGGTTTTAAAATTGTAGTGTTCTTCAAATTTAACCTTTTAACTATATTTTACCTTCCTGAAATCTTGTTTTTCCCCGGTATTCACTGGAAGATTAAAAAACTGAGATCCAATTTATTTTATTTCATATTAAATAATAACTTAACTTTATTTTTATAACTAAAAGTGTATCAAACACTTTGACTTTTTAAATTAGCAATTGTAAAAACGTGACCATGGAAAATAAGAGGGATTTTCTAGATAAAATGAATATTGCATTTGCAGACTGTAATACCGAATTTATTGCAGCCAATGTCACAGAGGACATCAAATGGGTAATAATAGGAGAAAAGACGATTTCCGGAATAGAAGACTTTAAAGAGTCCTTAGAAAAGATGAGCCTTGGTGGCCCACTTGAAATTGTTGTAAAGGACATGATCATTACAGGCCATAAAGCTTTGGTTGAAGGTGTGGTTAAAATGAAAAAAGGTCCAAACCATAAAAATAAATATGCATTTTGTGATGTTTATATTTTCGATAACGGCTCTGATAATATGGTGAAAGAACTTAGAACCTATATTACGAGATTGAAAAACGAATAATTTAATATTCTTTCTTTAAAAACTATATTTTGGCCGTATTTTTGATATTGTTCTTCTTAAGAAAAGGAATAAATGTTACGAGTTAGTCTATTTTTAATACTTCTGTTAAGTTTCGGGTTTACGGCTGAAGCTCAGGAAATTCCGCGCTCTCTTCCAACTGGAAGTATTCCACGGGCCGAAGAGACCAAAAGCACGGGCTTTCCTATCTTGAAATCTGAAGAAACAGAAACAGAAAGCAAGTGGTTAAGAGAAAAACCAAAAGCCATTGATCTTAGAGAGAATCCTAATGGTTTAATGACCGCGGGGGATGTTATTAAGGAAAAGTGGACCAAGGATAAGGAAGCTAGGTCAGAATATGCCAATGATCAGAGCCTCGGGAACGTTGTGACCAAAGGAAAGTTTGTGGAGGTATATTGCCGAGATCACCAGTATGTGGACGGAGACCGTGTAAATATTTTTGTTAACGGCGAGCTGGCTGCGGCAAACGTGGTTCTTAGTGGTGGTTTTAGACCAGTACTTGTGACTTTGCAGGATGGTTTTAATTCTATAGAGTTCGTTGCCCTTAACCAGGGAAGTTCAGGTCCCAACACGGCTGAATTGAGAGTTTTAAGTGAAAAAGGAGAACAGCTTGCTAAAAAAGAATGGAATCTGTTAACTGGAGCTAAAGCCCAGTTGATCGTGGTTAAGAACTAAAAAAGAATATTTGAAAATTAAAGGCCGGATTTTACCGGCCTTTTTTTATTGTTCTTTTAGGTCTTCTAGAAGTTGTATTTCCATCAAAGTACTCTTTACTTTGTCTCTATGGTCTTCCAGCATTTCTTTGATACTGGGGGGAAGAATATTGTTTTTTATTTTCTCCTCGTATTCTTTCAAACTGGCCTTTTCTCCTCTAATACATTCATCCAAAATCGCCTGATCATCCTTTTTTGACCAGGAGCTTTTTACAGTAATCCAAAATCTATGTAAACTTCCTAATGAACTTCCTCTGTCTTTAGGATGTTCATTTAAAAGATGTATCTGTTTATCCAATTCTGTCGCAAAATGATTTCTCATTACTGCCTGATTCCTTAGAAATTGTTTAAGGTTTTTGTGGCGGGTATGCTCTAAAGCTTTTTTATAGCCTTTTTCAGCATCGTAATTTTTTTCTAAAAGGCCCGAAAGAATGTTGACCAGGTTTTTATGACTTGCTTCCCGGGCCGCTTCTCTTGTTGTTTTCATAAGGCAGAGGATTTAAAAAGGTTATTACTATAAAGATACCTCAAAACCAGTTTTTATAGGTAGTCCCTGGTAGTTTAATATTATGACAATCGTCATATTTCGGTAAAAAAATTACTTGCCATCATCACCTCTTTTACCCAAATTTTTATTGAAAATTTTAAAATGGTGTTTTATCCGATTAACGTTCTACATATTTTGTTAAGCGTATTCTCCCGATAAATTTCAAACCTTAAAATTTCACCTACTGCAGGCTATTAACCTTCCGCTAAGATAGCTATGTAACAATTTATGCTTAGCATAGATAATTTTTTGGAAGCGACTATTGTTCTGGCCAATGCTGATTTTATGATAGATGAAGACAAGGAGTGAGTTAAAGCCAGCTATAAAGACAATCATGAAAGATTAGTAGCAATTAAGAGAAAGTATGACCAGATAATTTCTTCAGACTAAATCCTAATATCAGACCCTGATTAAAATTGAATGTCCTTAAAATATGCATAGCTATTTTTTTACCTTAAATTAGAAGCACTAACCAATTAAGAAATTTTATGAAAAAGGTTCTTATAGCAATGGATTATAACCCAAGATCTGAAAAGGTTGCGAAAGCAGGCTATGATCTTGCGAAAAAACTTGGAGGAGAGGTGTGTTTACTACACGTTTTAGCAGATGTAAGCTATTATGGAGTTAATTATCCCACATTTATGGGGTATGAAGGATACAATGAAATGCAGGTAGATCTAAGTGTGATTTCTGAACTTAGGGAAGTTGCTAAAGACTATATAGAGACTGCGGCCCGGCACCTGGATGATCCAAAAGTTTCAACTCATTTGACGGAAGGACCAACAGCCCTGGCCATTCTAGATTATGCCAAAGAGTGGAAAGCCGATATGATCGTTATGGGAACACATAGCCATTCTGTCCTGGAAAAGGTTTTAATGGGTACCACCGCTTCTAAAGTACTGGAAAGAACACCAATCCCTGTCTACCTGGTTCCTGTTAAGGATAAAGATTAGCTGGGAGAGCAGCTTTTAACAAATGATTCTGACACCGAATTGTGATTCGCTACCGCTTTTAAGTAGATATTCAGGTTATTTAAGCGAAACAGTTTGCATTAAGTATTTTTATTATCGGATACCAATCAGTATCTTTACCAAAATTTCGGTGTAGGCATAATTTTATGTCATTGCTCTCTCTGGATTTATCCACCAAAAATAATCTTACACATTACTTTTTTCTGGAAGATATTTAGTGATTCAAAGCATTGAAATGGAAAACGAATATTAATCAATAACTAGTGAATGGCAAGATCCGGACAAACCCAAAACAAAAGAGAAAAAGAAAAAAA
>CAYWAB010000022.1:0-966 GCA_964456105.1 uncultured Christiangramia sp.
AATGATGATCACGGCTTACGGCGACCAGGAAAACTATGACACGGCAAAAAAGCTCGGAGCAGACGACTTTTTAACCAAGCCTCTCGATTTTAAACTACTGAAGGAAAAATTAAATACGGTAAAATAATGATAGCAAAAATACTGGTAGTAGACGATGAGCCGGATTTAGAAGCACTGATCAAACAGAAGTTCCGAAAGGAGATACGGCAGAAGGAATATGAGTTCCATTTCGCCGAAAACGGGAGTGCGGCCCTGAAGAAGATCAGTGAAGAACCGGAGCTGGATGTTGTTCTTAGCGATATCAACATGCCCGAAATGGATGGTCTTACCCTCTTGTCCCGGATTAGTGATGAAAAACCCTTATTGAAATCGGTCATCGTATCCGCTTACGGAGATATGGAAAATATACGTACAGCAATGAACCGCGGTGCTTTCGATTTTATTACCAAGCCTATCAATTTTGAGGATCTAAGCCTTACCGTACAAAAAACGCTTAAGCATGCCAGACATATCAAGGAAACCCTTAAGGCTATCAAGGAGAATAATATCCTGAAAATGTATGTGGACGAAAATGTGCTGAAGTTCATGGATAGCCGTGAATATGAATCGGCTATAAGCGCCAATGAAACTATTGAGGGTACAGTGATGTTCGTGGATATTGTAGGCTTCACTAAAATAAGCGAGACTGCAGCCCCCGATACCGTGGTGAACCTTATCAATAATTATTTTGACGTAATGGTCAAGGCCATTATCGAGCAGGAAGGCTTTATTGATAAGTTTATTGGAGACGCTATTATGGCTGTGTTTCGCGGAGAATATCACCTGGACCGTGCCATAGATGCTGCACTGGCTGTAAAAAAAGAGATCAATAAGCTGGCGGAAGAGGAGGGAGCCGAACACTTTAAGCCTAAGGTGTCTATAGGAATTAAAAGCGGAGAAATGATCTCCGGTAATATCACACATAAA
>CAYWAB010000022.1:976-22691 GCA_964456105.1 uncultured Christiangramia sp.
TTCGGCAAGTTTAAAAAGACTGGATTATACAGTAATAGGGGATACAGTGAATACTGCTGCCAGGCTACAGGATGCTGCCGGGGAAAACCAGGTCGTAATTTGCGAGGAATGCTATGAGAAGGTAAAAGAGTCCTTTAAGTGCAATAAGATCGGGGAAATAGAAATGAAGAATAAGGCAAAGCCTATCACCGTTTATGAGGTTGTCGAGTAATCGAGGAATTTAATACATTAATCTTACTTTTTAAATGATTAGTTTCTTTAGAAGGTTAAGGCAAAAATTATTGTCAAATAACCAGTTCAGTAAATATTTGCTTTACGCGATAGGAGAAATATTCCTGGTAGTTATAGGGATTCTTATCGCCTTGCAAATTAATAACTGGAATGAAAATCGAAAGGAAAGAACCAGGGAAAAAATGTATCTGCAATCTCTGAAGGAAGATCTAAAACAGTCTATAAAAGAACTGGACCGTGTAGCAACCAAAACAGGGGAGATAACAAATTCTACTATACGTCTAATTGAGATCGCATTGGATTCGGTCTACCTTATTGAGCCTGCGGTATTAGATACCCTCTTGCTGGATACGTTTGGTTATACTATTGCCATGACCAATGAGGGTACTATAAAAGATATTGCCGGATCTGGTGATCTTAAGGTTGTGAGGAATGATACGCTCAGGAGAATGATCGCTTCATGGGAAGCAAGTTTCAAAATGATTCGTGAAAGGGAGGATCTTTTAAAACAGGATTTTCTGGATAACCGGAGGCGGCTGGACGAAGTTATAGATGTAACCGGTTTTTATCGAAATTCCCGACCATTGGCGGAATATGATAAAAAAATGGAAATCCTTGATTCGCCTATTTATAGAAATGGGTTCAGTAATATTGTTAGAAGTAGTTCTGTTCTTTTCGAACTTTACAATGCCAAGAAAAAAAGCCTGGACACCATGCTACAACTTATTACATATGAACTCGAAGAACTTTAATTCTATTCTAAAATGGCCCGATTCGGATTTGATGCTTTGTATAACAAAAATATTTTAAGATTTTCTAATTCAAAGATCCAGTTAAAACTAATATTTCTATGAAAAGAATAATATTAATCCTTTGCCTCATCCTGGCCGGAAATTTACAAAATGTAATTGCTCAGAACGAAAGAGCGAAATCTGAGCTAACTCAATTGCTTCATGAATTCATGGAAGGAGCTAGCAATAATGATCCCAAAATCCATGATCGCTTCTGGGGAGAGGACCTGATTTACACCAGTTCTTCAGGAGAGAGATTCGGTAAAGAGAGGATCATGAAAGGGCTTGAGCCGGGTTCCGGGACCAAAAGCTATGAGAATGCTGTTTATACCGCTGAAGATATACAGATCAATGTTTACGGTAATATGGCCGTGGTGGCGTTCAGGCTGGTCGCCAGGGGCGGCGAAACTTCTGACTTAAACACATTCCTTAATAGCGGAACCTTTATTAAACGCCAGGGAGAATGGAAAGCCGTAAACTGGCAGGCGACCAAAGAATAGAAAGTGATTTTATTTTATTCCGGTTTCTGATTTTCTTTTATTCGGAAGTGATTGCCAGCAAAGCCAGTAATTTTTAATAAGTTCTAATGAATTTTTATCGTATATTTCTGATTCATAGTTTTTTACGTTCTTAAAATATCCGGTTATGTACAGAAGAAGATTCCTCCAGAATACAGGTTTGTTTGCTATCGCGGTAAGCAGCATGGGATTTATCAGGTTCGATGGTATAAATTATGTAGGCGACTGCCAGACTACTTCGGATATTCTTGGTCCATTCTATGTGCCGGATAGCCCGGTGACCTCCAACCTCAGGATCGCAGGAGATTCAGGAAAACCTATAAGATTAAAGGGGACTGTAAAACATGACGACTGCATCACTCCTTATAAAAATGCAAAAGTAGAATTATGGCACTGCGATGCCAAAGGGGTTTATGATAATTCGCTTAAAGGTTTCAAATACCGGGGAACCGGATTTACCAATGACAATGGAGAATATTTTTTTGATACTATTCTGCCTGTTCCTTATGATGCTGGTGGAGGGGAAATACGCCCGGCGCATTTTCATATGATGATCAGCGCGAAAGGTTATCAGCCGCTAATCACTCAGATCTATTTTTCCGGAGACCGGCAAATAGAAACTGATCTTACTGCTTCACAGGCAGGGACCAGGATACTTGATGTAAAAGAGGATAGTAATGGAGATTCAGAGGTGTATTTTAATATAAATATGGCACCCAGCCTTTTAGTAGAACCCTCATCTATGAAAAAACTGGTGGGTGACTATATGGACGAAAGTGATCCAGAAAACACTCTTAATCTTTTTGCTCATGATAAACAGTTATGGATCAGGAACGAAGTATTTGGATTAGCCTTAAGGTATGTGGATAAAAATACGTTTTCCTATGAGGGGCTTCCTGAAGGTTATCAGCTCTCGCTAAAATTTAGTCTTTTAACCAATGGTGCCGTAAAACTGGAGCGCAAAAGGATTAGCCCCAAAGGCGAAATAACCAACAATTATATTAAAAAGGCCTAGCAAAGAGCCTATTTGAAATGTTATTAAATATCCCGCAAGGAATAGGATTATGATTTACTTAGTCTTAATCTATTTCGGTCTGCAGCAAGAAAAAGATTTACTTTATATTTATGTTCTGATGATTCTCAACTAATTAGCCTATGAAAATTCCAGATCATAAACGTCCCGATCATATTACCCAGGCGCATACCGAAGAACTGGTAGATCATTACTGGGGATCCGTTAGCTATGTGACTTCCCTTATCAAGGCTTCCGAGCTTAAGGCAGGTTTGATACTTTCCTTTTACGGGATCATATTCAATTTTATATATCAGAACGTGGACCGGGTAATCAATGATTTTTCCAATGATATTTTACTCTATGTTCTTCTGGGGCTATGGTTCCTGTGCACCGTATTTTCCGTCTACTTCAGTATACGCTGTTTTATGCCGAGGATAGAAGGGAATTATGATAGGAATGTGTTCTTCTTTAACGACGTTATCACCAAGTTTGGAGATATCAAACAATTTTCCAGGACATTCTATGAGGTAAGTCTGGATGAGGAAACCTTATTCGATCAACTGGGGCAGCAGATCTATATCATGTCCAAGATCGCTTCCATGAAATTCAGGAACGTGAACAGATCCCTTAAATTCCTTGCCCTGGGATTATTCCTGTTCCTGGTAACGGTAGTCTATGTGATATTACTGGAACTAAACTGAATTCTTTAGGGCATGCTCCCTTTTATATACGAAATACATCTTTAGATAGCCTTTGTTCTTTACCTGCATTTCTCCCCTGAATTCGCATGGGAAATCATCCTTGATCAATTCATAGGTGGTACCTGAAATATTGATCTTTCCTTCAACAGACGAAGATTCCATTCTTGAGGCGATATTAACCGTATCTCCCCAGATGTCATAGGCGAACTTTTTGGTACCCACCACTCCGGCAACCACGGGACCCGTATGTATACCGATACGGATACTAAACTCGAGATCGTTCACAGTATTTTTCTTCTGTGTTTCTTCTACAAAATCGGCCATCTCGAAAGCTGCAAGCACCATATCCCTCGCATGGGATTCTGAAGGGAAGGGAAGGCCGGAAGCGGCCATATAGCAATCGCCCATGGTCTTGATCTTCTCGATATTGTATTTCTCCATAATGGTATCAAAATGTGAGAAATACTGGTCAACCGTTTTTATCAGTTTTTCCGGCGAAAGATTTTCTGCCAGACGGGTAAAATTCGTGAAATCGGCAAAAAGAACGCTTACGGATTCATATTTCTTGGCTTTTACCCTGCCATTCGTTTTAAGTTCTCCGGCCGTTTCTTCCGGAAGAATGTTCAGTAAAAGGGAATCAGACCTGTTCTTTTCTTCCTCGATAACCTTACTGGTCCTTTTGATGAATCGGTTCCTTCGATATAGACCTACCGCTAAGAGACCAACCAAAAGAGTTACAGCGCCAACGCTGATCATTATGAGGCTCTGGTTCTTCTGTCGCTCATTTAAAAGATCTATTTGGGCTTCTTTCTGAAATACTTCATAATCTGCCCTTAAGCTTGCCATATCCTGGATAGCCGAAAGGTTTCGTACACTATCCCGGTATCTTATATAATCCTTGTAATAGGCATAGGATTCCCTTGGGTTACCCAACTCTTCGTGCAGTGATGCAAGTTTAAAGTTGGCTTCACTAATTTCGCTTTTAAGTCCGTAGCTTTTTGCGAGTTCAAGGCTCTGTTCAGCAAATCCAATGGCCAGGTTAGGATCTCCCCTGTCCATGTAGATGTCAGACATAATGGTTAGAAAAAAGCTGACCGCCGGAAAATTGCCATTCTTTTCCAATAATTCTACGGCTTCACGCATATTTTCCTGGGCCTTATCATTTTCCCCTAGCTTAGCATATATAAATCCGGTATTACCAAGATTGTATGCTACGCCAAGTTCGTTATCCAGAGCTTTAAAAATAGCGGCAGATCTCTCAAAATAGGCCATGGCAGAGTCCAGTTCTTCCTTGTAAATGAACTCATCACCGGCATTTAAAAGTGCCGAAGCAATATTATTCGAATCTTTTACCGTTTCCAGCAGTTCTATGGCCTCATGATAATAATTTATGGCACGGTCATGGTTAGCCATGGTACCATAAGCATTACCTATGGTGATCTTCGAAATTCCCTGTTCCCTTTCGGTAAGGTTCTGGTCGGCGATTTGTAATGCTGTTAGCGCATATTTCAGGGAGGTAGTGGCATCGCCTTCGCTATTTAAACCCTGGGCCAGTTGAAGGTTTCCTGCAAATAGGTATTCTAAGGAATCCTTTCCGGTAGCGAGGCTTATTAGCTCTCTCGATCTTTTGATCTTACTTTCGGGATCCTGGTGATTTTCTGCGATTCCCCTGAGGATCCTGATCTTTTCCTCAGGTCTGTAATCCCCACTTTGATATATGATCTCAAGACTGTCGGCAATCGCCTGATTTTGAGACCATATTTTATCTGTATGAACAAGCCAGATCACTATAAAAAATAGAATAGCGATCTTGTTAAAAACAGGACGTTTTAAGCTCGACATAATCAAAAAATGAATATTAATTCCTAACCTGGATCTTTGGGTCTATATTAAAGACTCCGGGCCTGGTGTCACCATTGTTTTCCACGCGGAAAGATACTTTGTACTTTTCTTCGTCTCCGGGTCTTCCTTCAGCAACAGTTCCTACGACCACTCCTGGATTTTGGTCAGTATCCCGTAAAGTGTTACGGCCAAACACCCTGGCTCCGCCCTCGTGGTTAATGGATTCGATAAGCACCTTGTCGGTATCTGGAGCACTGCTCGAAACTCCCTTCCAGAGTACGATGTCCCCATTTCTTACCACGGTGGTAAAATCCCTGTTAGGAATGCCTTCTGCCTGCCCGAAATTGCTTACCTGATCTATATTTCCTGTGTCGATGGCGCCGGTGTCCACATACAGGATAATTTCATGTACGGTCTGTGGATTCGTCGAAGTACCAAGAGAGAATACAAGGACACTTAATAAGGCTAGGATCTTGGTGGTGGTTTTCATAATTTGTTTTTTTAGGTTGGTGATTAAAAAATAGCATTGAGTAAATAGCTATGTTTCAGGGGAATAATGCTGCAATTTAGTTAAATTTTCCTATTCATTTATAAAATCGGTAATTATTTGTAGGATTTTAGATTTCTGAAAATCAGTAAAATACATTTCAACCTGATTTTTAGGACTATCATCTTATAAAACAACTTAAAATGTTGTTTTATAGTATATTAGACAATTATGGATCCTTAACTCCGGATTTATTAACTAACTATTATTAACTAATCGATTAATTATTATGAGAAAACTAATTTTGATCCTGATGATCATTCCATTCTTTGGATTGGCACAGGATAATGAACGCCGACTTCTCCACATGTGGGAACTTAAGATCAAGAACGGAATGGGCCAGCAGTTTTCCGAAGGTATGAAGGCCTATAAGGAATGCTACCAGGAAAATACCGGAACCGATCAATGGAATGTCTGGAACCGAATGCAGGGTGAAGGGCAGACTGTTGTTGTTACCAGTTATATGGATAACTGGGCAGAGATGGATGATGAAAGTCCAGATCCTGCGGGAGAAGCCTGTACCAGTATCTTTATGGAGCAGGTAGTTCCAAATGTTGAAGTGGTCAACCATAATATTGCCGGGACGATGCCCGATTGGAGCAGGGCACCGGAAGACGGTAACAAGATCGTTTGGGTAACCTTTTTCGATGTGAACAACTCTACCGCATTTTCTGAGGTGGTAGAAGCTGTTCAGGAGTCATTCAAAGAGTACCAGGGACAGCCATTGGGCTACTGGTATGCTTTTGCCGGCGGTGGGCCAACCGCACCTACTCATATGGTATCGCGTGGCTTTAAGAACTGGGCTGAAATGGATGAGGAAAGTATGGGACCCTGGGAAGCATTGGAGAAAAAACACGGTAAGGAAAAAGCAATGAAAATGAGGGATCAGTTTAGAGAAGCGCTGGATGATTCATGGTCTTATGTCTATACTCTAAATGAAGACCTGAGCATTACGGGAAATTAAAATTCCGCTAAAGATTTATAAAAAGGTGCCCTACGGCACCTTTTTTTATGTGAAATTTTTCTTTTTCCCGGTAACCGGAAGAAAAAACATATCGTCAAAATGGAGTAATCAAAATTTCATCATCATGAAAAAAACTTCTAAAAGACGTGTGCTGGTATTTATAGTAATACTCACCGCACTTTCCATGTTTGCCCATTTTTCTCCGCTGGAATCCAACTGGGCGAACCTTGTGATCATGTGGAGCCCCGGCATTGCAGCCATCATCACAGCATTGTCAACAGGCCTATCGCTAAAAAGCTTTGGCTGGAAACTTCCTTTAAAATGGACCGCGGCAGGTTGGATTATTCCCATAAGCTATGGTTTTATCACTTATGGGATCATATGGCTTACCGGTCTGGGAGATATGCCCAAACCCACCTTCCTGGAAAGGTCTCAGTTAACTATGGGCTTCAATTCAGATAGTAATATTTTGATCATCACAGCCGCATTTTTCTTTATCACCCTGGTAAACTTACTTCCCAACGCCATATTTACCCTGGGAGAGGAACTGGGCTGGAGAGGATTTCTTGTGCCGCAACTTTCTAAATTCAGCAGTTTCGGAGTTACGGCCCTGGTAAGCGGTATCATCTGGGCTGCCTGGCACCTGCCAGGAATTTTAAGCGGGAATTATGGTGCTGCTGGTACACCATTGTTCTACCAGGTCTTTTGTTTTCTGATCCTGGTCCTATCCGGTTCGGTGATCCTGGCCTGGCTCAGGATAAGTTCGGGCAGCATCTGGCCGGCTGTGGTTTTTCACGCCACTCATAACGGGGTTATACAGGCTTTCTTTGAACGTATCACGGTAGACAATGGTAATTTGTCCTATTTTGGGGGCGAATTCGGAATACTTCTTCCTCTGGTATCACTTATCTATGCTATTTATTTCTATAAAAAAGCGACAGCTACTAATCTCACGAGCCTTTCAAATACGGTTTTAATAAAAAATAAAATGGAGTAGTTACAGGCGGTTTTTCCCCGTGTTTTAACAGTACTGATAAATTCTATAAAACTCGAAACGCGGCTGAAGTTGTTATAAAGATTAGAACCGGCTCATTTCATCATTTCCGATTCATCTTTAAGATTCCGATGAACAGAGTTCTTAGAATTTTTTGACATCTTTACGGTTTAATATTAACCGGAAAAAAATTATGAAGCTAAAGCTTAGTTTCCTGGTCCTGATGTTTGTGTATGTTGCAAGCTTCTCCCAGGAAGACCCCAATTGGATCCGCTATCAGAGCATATCTCCAGATGCAGAAAAAATTGTATTCACCTATAAGGGTAATTTGTTCGTGGTTCCCACTTCAGGTGGTAATGCCCAGCAAATAACCTTCCATGAGGCGCATGATTATATGCCGGTGTGGAGTAAGGACGGAAATAAGATCGCCTTTGCTTCAAACCGTTATGGCAATTTCGACGTTTTCGTAATGAATGCCGATGGAGGTGAAGCCACCCGGCTTACCTTTCATAGTAATGATGAGGAACCATATACTTTTTCAGCAGACAATAAGAATGTCATTTTTGGTGCAGTAAGGCAGGACAAGGCTTCGCACAGACAATATCCTACCTCTTCCCAACCGGAACTCTATTCGGTTCCTGTTCAAACGGGAAGGGTAGACCAGGTCTTTACCGTGCCGGCCGAAAAGGTACAGGTGAGTAAAAATGGAGAAAAACTGATCTATCATGATAAAAAGGGTTATGAGAACGAATGGAGAAAACATCATGTCTCTTCCATCACCCGTGATATCTGGATCTACGATAAGACCAATGGTTCACATAAGAAACTTACCGATTTTCCCGGTGAGGATAGGCAGCCGGTATTTTCAGAAAATGAAAATTCAATTTACTACCTAAGCGAGGAAGATGGAAATTTCAATGTTTTTAAATTAGACCTGGACAATCCATCCCAAACAGAACAGCTGACCAATTTTGAGCAGCATCCTGTTCGCTTTTTGAGCCAGGCAAAGGATATGCTTTCTTTTGGTTATGATGGCGAATTGTATACCATGAAGATCGGGGAAGCTCCTGAAAAGGTCGATGTTGCAATTACCACCCAACCCGGCAGCAATTCTGAAAAATACATCAAGATCAATGGAGGAGTGAACGAAATGGCAATTTCACCCAATGGAAAGGAAATAGCATTCATTGCAAGGGGAGAAGTATTCGTGACTTCAGTTGACGGAGCCTTAACTAAGAGAATCACAAATACTCCCGCACAAGAACGATTCGTCACTTTTACACCCGATGGAAAAGCTGTGGTTTATGCACGAGAGTCTGAAGGTAAATGGACGATCTTTAAAACTGAAAAGCAACGCCAGGAAGAACCGCTTTTCTTTGCTTCCACGCTACTGAATGAATCGGTTTTACTGGAAGAGGATACCGATGTTTACCTGCCGGAATTTTCTCCGGATAGCACGAAGCTAGCCTATATTTCAGACCGACGAGAGTTAAAAGTTCGTGATCTGAAATCTGGCAAGACCGTGGAGCTTTTAAATGACGATGATCTCTTCCATATGCGTGACGGGGATAAGTATTTTCAGTGGAGTCCAGATAGCAAATGGTTGCTGGTGAGCTGGGGAAAACTGCTCAGCAACCAGGAAATACTTCTACTGGCAGCCGATGGAAGCAAGAGGCTAAATCTTACCGAAAGCGGCTACCAGGATTTTGCTCCTAAATGGGTGAATAATGAACAAATGATCTGGTTCAGCAATCGTAATGGTTTAAAAAGCTACGCTACCAGTGGCCGTACAGAAGTTGATGTTTATTCCATGTTCTTTACCACCGAAGCCTGGGACAAATTTCAATTGACCGAGGAAGAATTTAAACTCGCCAGGCAGATAGAAGAAATGAACAAACCTGAGAGTGAGGAGAAGGCAAAATCCTCAAAAAAGAAGAAAAAATCCGGTGAGGAAACTAATGAGGTCAAATTTGACTGGGATGGTCTAAAAGACAGGAAAGCGAGGTTGACGATACATTCGGGTTATATGGCAGATGCTGTCCTATCCAAGGATGGTGAGAAATTATATTATCTCGCGCAGTTCGAGGATAAGATGAATCTTTGGGAAACCAACCTGAGGAATAAGGAAACCAAAATGATCGTCAAGTTGAATACTTCCGGAGGTTCTCTGAAATGGGATAACAAAAAGGAAAATCTTTATCTCTTAAGCGAAGGGAATATTTCTAAAATAGACCTGGACAAAGGAAGTTCTGAAAAGATCAAGATCTCGGGAGAAATGACCTATGATGAACTGGCTGAAAGAGAAAAGATGCTGGAGCATGTTTACATTCGTACCAAGAATGCATTCTACGAGCCTACCTACCATGGTGTGGCCTGGGATTCTTTATACCAGCACTACCGGAAATACCTGCCATCTATTGGCAACTCCTTCGAGTTTACCGAAATGCTTTCGGAAATGCTGGGAGAACTTAACGTATCTCACTCAGGAGCCCGATATTCAGAAGATATCCCAAATAGCGATGAGACCGCGTCTCTGGGGATTTTTATGGATTATGATTACGATGGGGACGGGATCAGAATAGAGGAGGTGCTTGAAGGCGGACCACTGGACAAATCAAACTTCAACATTAAGCCCGGAACGGTGATTACTAAGATCGATGGGATTGCGCTTACTCGGGACCAGGATATCGCCAAATTTTTGAACCGTAAGGACAATCAGTTTGTGCTGTTAGAGATTAAATCGCCTGACTCCAATGAACTTGAACAGATCACTGTAAAGCCTATCTCTTTGCGGGAAGAGCAATCTTTGCTGTACAAACGATTTGTTGAAATAAATGAGAAAGAGGTGGAGAAAAAGAGTAACGGAAAGCTGGGTTATGTACATATCCCGGGAATGAGTGATGAGCCTTACCGCTCCATTTATGAAGATATGATGGGAAAATATTATGATAAGGAAGCGGTGATCGTGGATACGAGATTCAATGGTGGTGGTGACCTGGTAGCTGATTTAGCCTCTTTCTTCACCGGAACTCCATTCATTACCTATGCAACCTCGAAAAAGGTTGTAGGAGGCGAACCTACCTCGAGATGGACCAAGCCTACGCTTAGTCTTTATAACGAGAGCATGTATTCCGACGGGCATTGCTATGCCAGTGCTTATAAAGGCCTGGATATAGGAACTACCATCGGAATGCCGGTTCCGGGAACCTGTAGTTTTGCAGGATGGGAAAGCTTACCTAACGGGACCCGCTGGGGAATGGTGCCGGTGAGTGCAAGGGATATTAATGGGGAATGGATGGAAAATAACCAGACAAGCCCGGATATCATTGTAAAGAACGAACCTGAAAAGATAAGCGAAGGTGTAGATCAGCAACTGGAAAAGGGAATAGAGGTTTTACTGGAACAGGTCAGCGAATCAGAAAAATAGCTTCCCGCAGACTGTTAAGTTTTAAACTACTAATTTCTTATGGACTGCATTTTATTGGTCCATAGAAATTAAGAATACCAAATGCTGAAAAAAGCTCTGGAAAGCTTATTAACTTGCAGTAAAAACTAAGCAGTTGCCCAGGCCTAAAAAATCCTTAGAGAAAAATAAGATCAATTTCAGGGAGAGCTTTGCCTCCCTGAAGTTCGTTCCGCGCTTTTTTAAAGAGATCCGAAAGGTTAATCCAGGCCTTTTTTATGCCAATATAGCCGGTCGTATTCTTAACGCCATCATCCCTGTGGTGATGCTATGGGTGGGTAAGCTTATCATCGATGAGGTGGTACTGCAGATATCGGCAGAGGAGAAAGAGCTTACTCATTTATGGATCCTCGTGGGATCTGAATTTCTACTTGCCATCCTCTCCGATCTTTTAAGCCGGGGGATAAGCCTCAGCGATGCACTTCTTGGAGACCAGTATTCCATAGATACCTCGGTTAGGATCATTAAAAAGACTTCGGAAATTAACCTAGACCAGTTGGAGGATTCTGAATTCTACGATAAACTGGAACGAGCAAGACAGCAAACCACCGGGAGAGTCGGATTAATGTCCAATATTCTCACCCAGGGAGAAGATGTCATCGTGATCATTTCGTTGCTCACAGGGGTAGTTGCTTTCGAGCCATGGCTGATCATCCTTCTTATCGTTTCCATCGTGCCCACGATCATTAATGAGATCAAGTTCAGCGGTACGAGCTATTCCCTGGCAAGAAGCTGGACCCAGGAACGACGTGAACTCGATTATTTGCGTTATGCCGGGGCCAGTGATGTGACCGCGAAGGAAGTGAAGCTTTTCGGTCTGTCAGATTACCTGGCAAAACGATTTAAAGGCTTATCCGATAAATATTATTTACAAAGCAAAAAACTCGCGAAACAGCGGGCAGGCTGGGGATCTTTTTTTAATATCATAGGCACTGCCGCCTATTACGGAGCTTACGTTTTTATAGTATTACAAACCGTCGCCGGAATTTTTTCACTTGGTGACCTTACCTTTCTGTCAGGTTCCTTTAATCGATTACGCTCTAAGCTGCAGGGATTTTTCACCCGGTTTACACAGATCACAGAGAGTGCGCTTTACCTGCAGGATTATTTTGAATTCCTGGATATGTCTTTTTCCAAAGAAGGAGAAGAGAAAAAATTACCGCTTCCTGAAAAGATCAGGAAAGGATTTGAGTTCAGGAACGTGGGATTCAAATACCCGAAATCGGATCGATGGGTGGTGCGGAATATCAATTTCGAACTAAAGGCAGGAGAGAAAATGGCCTTTGTTGGCGAGAACGGGGCCGGGAAAACCACGCTTATCAAACTGCTCTTACAGTTCTATGAACCTACGGAAGGCGAGATCCTTCTAGATGATATCCCGATCAGAAATTATGAACAGGCAGCTTACCAGCAATACTTTGGAGTGATCTTCCAGGATTTTGTGAAGTTCGAACTCACGCTTAGGGAAAATATAGCTATGGGCGAGATCGCAGAGATAGAAAATGAGATAAGGGTGCAAAAAGCTGCGGAAAAGAGCCTTGCCCGGGAAGTGGTAGCTGAAATGCCGAAGGGCTACGATCAGCAACTTGGGAAACGCTTCAAACACGGGAAAGATCTTTCCGGAGGTCAGTGGCAAAAGATCGCGATCGCGAGGGCCTATATGAAAGATGCTGAGGTCCTGATCCTGGACGAACCTACCTCTGCCCTCGATGCCAGGGCAGAGACCGAAGCCTTCCAGCGATTTATCCAGCTCACCGAAGGAAAAACCGCGGTGATCATTTCCCACCGCTTCAGCACGGTGCGAATTGCAGACCGAATCATGGTCTTAAAGGATGGCGCCGTTCTGGAGATCGGCACCCATGACGAGCTTATGAAAAACGATAAACTATATGCGGAACTATTTAATTTACAGGCGGCGGGTTATCAATAGGCTCACAAAAAAATAGAAAAGAAAAACAGGTTTTAGCATGATAACTATCGATATCCTTAGGTTATTGCTTGATTTCGGACTGCTTGTTTTGATCTGGATCGTCCAGCTGGTCATCTATCCCGGTCTCTGTTATTACGAACAGAGGGATCTTGGTACCTGGCACAAAAGCTATACTTCCAGGATAGGCATGATCGTGGCGCCTTTAATGATCCTTCAGTTAGTGGTAGTCCTCTTCCAGGTCTTCCGGGACCTTAACTGGTATAGTCTTGGCAGCGGCATCCTGGTTCTTGTCCTTTGGTTGCTTACCTTTTTGATTTTCGTTCCCCTGCACGGTAAAATAAGGCCGGAAGTTCCCTGCGATGAGATCACTGAAAAACTGGTGCGCAAGAACTGGTGGCGTACTTTTCTCTGGAGCTCACTTTTTATCTGGACACTGCTGCGGCTTCTTTAAAAAAATCGGAAATAAAATTTCAAGAGGCGTTCTGAATATTTAAATTAGCGACCACGAAAATTTCTAGAGCCTTGGCAGCGAAAAAATCCCAGAAGGTTACCCCTTTAATGAAGCAGTACAATAACATCAAGGAGAAATATCCTGATGCTTTATTACTATTTAGAGTAGGGGACTTTTACGAAACCTTTGGAGAAGATGCCGTGAAGGCTGCCCGTATTTTAAATATCGTGCTCACTAACCGGAATAACGGCGGAGAGCGTACAGAACTGGCCGGTTTTCCACACCATTCCCTGAACACTTATTTACCCAAACTGGTTAAAGCAGGGCAGAGGGTCGCCATATGTGACCAGCTGGAAGACCCAAAAATGACCAAGACCATCGTAAAACGTGGAGTTACCGAACTGGTTACCCCGGGTGTGGCGATGAACGATGATATCCTTCAAAGCAAATCCAATAATTTCCTTGCAGCGGTACATTTCGGGAAGAAGAGCCTTGGAGTTTCATTCCTGGACGTGTCTACCGGTGAGTTTTTATGTGCACAGGGAAACCGGGAGCATATCGATAAGTTGTTACAGAATTTCGATCCCAGTGAGATCCTGGTCCAGAAGAAATTCAAAAAGGAATTTGCAGAGAATTTCGGGAAGGACATGCATTGTTTCTACCTGGACGACTGGATCTTTAAAATGGATTATGCGTCCGAAACCCTTAACGGGCATTTTCAGACCAAGTCTTTGAAAGGATTCGGGATAGATCATCTTGAAGAAGGCATCATCGCCTCGGGTGCAGTTTTATATTACCTGGCGGAAACACGGCACCACAGGCTTCAGCATATCACCTCCATCAACAGGATAGCTGAAGAGGAATATGTCTGGATGGACCGGTTCACCATTCGGAATCTCGAACTTTATCATTCCAATGCTGCCAATGCGGTCACGCTGCTGGATGTTATCGATAAGACCATCTCTCCAATGGGAGGACGCCTACTAAAACGCTGGCTGGCATTGCCGCTTAAGGATGCTGAAAAAATAGAACAACGACTGCAAGTGGTTGATTACCTGTTGAAAGATCCGGAATTGCTAGGTGAGATACAGGATCAAATCAGGGAGATCAGTGACCTGGAGCGCTTGATCTCTAAAGTGGCTACGGGAAGGATCAGTCCGCGTGAGGTGAACCAGCTCAAGAATTCCCTGAACGCGATAATCCCGGTGAAGGAACTCGCGCTTCAATGTGATAACGAGGCGCTGAAGATCATCGGTGATAACCTGCATTCCTGTGAAATGCTGCGGAAAAAGATCTCTGAAAGTATCAGCGAGGAGGCCCCGGTGAATGTTCAGAAGGGAAATGTGATCGCCAAAGGCTTTTCCAAAGAGCTGGACGAGTTGCGGAGTATCGCCTTTTCAGGAAAGGACTATCTCGACAATATGATACAAAGGGAAACCGAGGCTACGGGCATCTCTTCCCTTAAGATCGGTAATAATAACGTTTACGGCTATTATATCGAAGTAAGGAATACTCATAAGGATAAAGTTCCGGAGGAGTGGACCCGCAAGCAGACGTTGGTGAATGCCGAACGCTATATCACAGAGGAGCTCAAGGAATACGAGGCGAAGATACTGGGAGCCGAGGAGAAGATACTGCAATTAGAGCAGGAACTTTTTGGAAAGCTTATCGCCTGGATGGGAGACTATATAGACCCCGTGCAGCAGAATGCCAGGCTAATCGCGAGACTGGATTGTTTGTGTTCTTTCGCGCAGCAGGCAAAAACTGAAAATTACTGCAAACCCGAAATTCTGGATTCCCATGCCCTGGATATCGAGGAGGGCAGGCATCCTGTGATCGAGAAACAACTACCGCCGGGAGAGGTGTATGTGACCAACGACCTGCACCTGGACCGGGAAGAGCAACAGATCATCATGATCACCGGGCCTAATATGAGTGGTAAGTCTGCGATACTCAGGCAAACCGCGCTTATCGTACTCATGGCGCAGATGGGAAGTTTTGTTCCGGCGAAAGCTGCAGAAATAGGGATGGTAGATAAGATCTTTACCAGGGTAGGGGCCAGCGATAATATCTCTATGGGCGAATCTACTTTTATGGTGGAGATGAACGAGACCGCAAGTATCCTTAACAATATCTCCAACCGAAGTCTTGTCCTTCTGGACGAGATAGGGAGAGGGACCAGCACTTATGACGGGATCTCGATCGCCTGGGCTATAAGTGAATACCTGCACGAACATCCTGCAAAACCCAAGACCCTTTTCGCGACGCATTATCACGAACTGAACGAGATGACCGAATCCTTTAGCCGGATCAAAAATTATAATGTTTCGGTAAAGGAATTAAAGGATAACGTACTCTTTTTAAGAAAGCTGGTTCCGGGTGGGAGAGAGCATAGTTTCGGGATACATGTGGCGAAGATGGCAGGTATGCCTCAAATGGTCTTGCACCGCGCCAATAAGATCCTGAAGAAGCTGGAAGCTTCACATGCTATGGAAGACTCAGGTAAGGTTTTAAAACAGTCGGCAGAAGAGGAGATGCAGCTTAGCTTCTTTAACCTGGACGATCCATTGCTGGAAGACCTTAAGCAGGAACTGCTGGGGATAGATATCGATACGCTTACACCCGTAGAAGCACTAATGAAGCTGAACGAGATCAAAAGAATGCTCGGTAAAAAGTAATTAGCCTTTTAAATAAAGTTTGTCTAAGAATCGGCTTCGATAAGGAAAGTGTCTACCAGTCGGTATAATTTCTCTGAAGTGGAATCCTTTAATTTATTCTTCTCGAAGTAGTTCTTGATCTTTTCCAGATCCTCATGTGTTTTCACCAGGTTGAACTTAGAGCTATAATCATCGAAAATAGGATTACTGGTTTCACGATTAAAGACCTCCATGATATCGGTATGCCTGTCGTCCTTTACGATACGCTCGTTGTATAAGGCGACCAGTTCTTTCTTTTCCCCTTCCAGCACCTGCAGAAAACGCTCCATCGTCTCGGAATATAGCAGCAGGCCTTTAATATTATGTGAATTGTTATAGGATTCGGTTTCTTTAAAAATATCACGGATATCTTCCTGGGATAAGTTCTTAGATCTGCTGATGTAACAGATGGTATATGCTTGCTTCAATGTTGCTAGGTTGTTGTTTGGCTAAAAATAGTAAAATAAACACTAGTTAAAAAATAAATGGTATTGATGAGAAAAAATGGGCCAGAACCCTCTTTCAGCCTGTAAACGAATGTTTCTGGGATCTTATTGAAACTAATATAAGGGATCAAAAAAGCTTATCTCAATTCTATCTTATCGATAAGCAGTTTAAAATTCTGTTCTTTTTTGTTCCCGATAAGCAAAGTGACCCGGTTCATGGATTCTCCGTCATAATTGGGTTTGTCCAGGTTTCTTCCGCGGTAGGTGGGATACATCTCTTTAAAAGGGATCTCTATCTCTTCCCATTCTCCGGAGGTGCCGAATTCAGCGGCATAGGAATAATATTCATCGGCCTTTACCCGGAACTGGTATTTCTTGCCATCCCCTTTTAGCCGAATCACCACTTTGGAATAATCGGAAGTCTGTAGCTCCTTGAAGTTGTAATCTACAGAGGAAAAGCCACCGTTATTGGCAAGAGAAACCTCGCCTTCAAATACGGCATGCCCTTCCTCATTTAAACTAAAATGCCCGGAAGAGCGTCCTCCCATCACCACATCGTCTACCACCTGCCAGTCGCTAAGGTCTGAGTTCTTATTAAAATCGAAAAGTACCATAGATGAGCCGGTTGCGAATAGAAGGATCATAATTATAAAGTATTTCATAGTTATTTTTTTTAAGAGCAGTGCTAATAAGTTAGGCAATTAAATCCTGCAACGAAAGTTTTATTATTTCCGGTTTTTTACAATTGCTATAACTTCAGGCCTGAAAAGGAAGGCTGTCTTAAAAAATTTCATTCCTAATTATCCATTTTCTTGCTATCTTCCTGTCCGTATCAATAAAATCTTATCACAGTGCTAAAAAGATTCCTCTTTATCCTTTTAATGGGATACCTTGTCCTTCCGGCTTCAGCTCAAAAACAAAAGGACCAGGACCCGCTTTACGAAACCGACTGGAACAGTCTTTCTTTCCGTTCCATAGGGCCGGCTTTCACCTCCGGTCGAATCTCAGATTTTTCAGTGAATCCGGATAATCCCAGTGAATTCTATGTGGCTACCGCTGCAGGAGGGGTATGGAAAACCACTAACCGCGGACTGAACTTTCAGCCCGTTTTCGACGATCAGGGCTCTTACTCCATTGGGGTGGTAGAAATGGATCCTACCAATCATAATGTGATCTGGGTAGGAACCGGCGAGAATAATAATCAGCGAAGTGTATCTTATGGTGACGGGGTCTATAAAAGTATGGATGCCGGGAAATCCTGGAAAAATATGGGGCTAAAAGAGTCCGGCCATATCGGGATGATAGCCATTCACCCTTCCAATCCCGATATAGTCTATGTGGCAGCTACGGGTCCTTTATGGAGTTCTGGCGGTGACAGGGGATTGTATAAAACCACGGATGGAGGCGACACCTGGAAAAAAATTCTGGATATAAGCGCCAATACTGGCGTTCATGAAGTTCACCTGGATCCCCGCGATCCCAACCTGGTCTATGCGGTGGCCCATCAGCGCAGGCGTCATGTATTTACCTATATCAGCGGCGGACCGGAATCTGCGGTCTACAAATCCACCGATGGCGGAGAAAATTTTAGAAAAATAACTAATGGATTGCCAGGTGGTGATCTTGGACGAATAGGGATGGATATTTCTCCCGTAGATCCTAATGTCTTATATGCAGTGGTGGAAGCCCAGGAAGATAAAGGAGGTTTTTACAGGTCTACCGACCTGGGAGAATCCTGGCAACGCCGCAGTGATTATACTTCCAGCGGAAACTACTACCAGGAAGTGATCGCCGATCCTGTAGAAGTGGACAGGGTATATGTGATGAATACCTTTTCGGGTGTTTCAGAAGATGGAGGCAAGAGCTTTAATGATGTAGGGGAACAGAACAAGCATATAGATAATCACGCCTTATGGATAGACCCGGATAATCCCGAGTATCTACTTAACGGAAATGACGGCGGAGTCTATGAATCCTGGGACCGGGGGAAGACCTGGCGCTTTTTTCCGAACCTGCCGGTCACGCAGTTCTATAAGGTTGCTGTGAGCAATGATTATCCGTTCTATTATGTATATGGGGGAACCCAGGATAATTTTACCCTGGGAGGTCCTTCCCAGACCACGGAATCTACCGGTATCACCAACAGGAACTGGTTCGTAACGGTGCTGGGGGATGGCTTCGAGCCGGAGGTAGACCCGGAAAATCCGGATATCGTTTACAGTCAGTCGCAATATGGCAACCTGTACCGTTTTGATCGTGCTACCGGGGAGTCGCAGAATATAGTTCCGCAGCCGCCGGACGGCGATTATTCGTATAACTGGAACTGGGATTCTCCGTTACTTTTAAGCCATCATGATAACAAGCGATTGTATTATGCTTCAGACAGGGTACATCGTACCGACGACAGGGGGCAGAGCTGGCGAGAGGTTAGCGGTGATCTTACCCGCGGAATAGACCGTAATCGATTAAAGGTAATGGGGAAAGTATGGCCTATGGATGCGGTGGCCAAAAATGAGTCGACCACTCCTTACGGAAATATAGTGGCACTGGCAGAATCGCCACTGGACGAGAACCTGATCTTCGCGGGAACAGATGATGGCCTGGTTCATATTTCAACCGATGCAGGAGAGAACTGGAAAAGATATGACAGGTTTCCCGGCGTGCCGGATACTACCTATGTGAATGAGATCATCGCTTCGGCGCATGACAGAAATACGATCTATGTGGCTTTCAATAATCATAAACGTGGAGATTTTAAGCCGTATTTGCTGAAAAGCACCGACCTTGGTAAAAGCTGGAGCTCCATTACCGCCAATCTACCGGAGCGTGGATCGGTCTATGCCATAGCAGAAGATCCGGAGGTCGCAGCACTACTTTTCGTAGGAACTGAATTCGGTTGTTTTACCACACTGAATGGCGGCAAACACTGGAAAGAACTTTCCAAAGGCCTTCCAACCGTCGCGGTAAGGGATATCAATATACAGGAAAGAGAAAAAGACCTGGTGCTGGCCACTTTCGGGCGTGGTTTTTATATCATGGATGATTATTCCGCTTTACGTGAGCTTTCCAGGGAATTATTGGAAAAGGAAGCTCATTTGTTCAGTCTTTCCGATGCAATTCAGTATACACCTTATAGTCCCATTGGTGCCAGTAACGAGATTTCCTGGCTTGGCCCAAAAGGTTTCCAGGGCGAGACCTATTATTTGGGAGAAAATCCACCTTTTGGGGCTGCCTTTACCTATTACCTCAAAGAAGATTATAAAAGCCTGAAAAGTAAAAGGGAAAAGGCAGAGGCCGAAAAGAGAAAGGAAGGCGAGAATGTCTATTATCCCCAGTATGAGCAGCTCGCAGCCGAGGAAGAAGAGGAGAAGCCTTTCCTGATCTTCACTATCCGTGATGCTAATAACGAAGTGGTGAACGAAGTGCGTAGTTCGCCAAAGGCGGGAATTAACCGGGTGTACTGGAATCTAAAATATCCGGATATCTCACAGGTGCGTACCTCGAGCGCCGATCAGTCGGAAAGTCTGCCTTCCTCAGAGATCATGGTGCTACCCGGGAAATACACCGTGGAGTTAAAGAAGAGCGTGAAGGGAGAGATCACTTCGCTATCACAACCGAAGGAATTTGAAGTAAAGACCCTCGAAAATCGTACCCTGCCGCCAACCGATCAAAAAGCAATGCTTGCATTCCATCAACAACTGATGGAGCTTTCAAAGGTTGCTAACAGCGCGAACAGGGCATACCAGCAATTACAAAGCGGACTGGAATATTACCAGGCAGCCTCGCGAATGACGGAAAGCAGCACCCTGGATGCCAAACTGGATGAAATGGAAGCCAAGCTTAAAGAGATAAGGCGCAGGATGTATGGAGATCCAATTAAGCGACAGCTGGAAATAGACCAGGCGCCTTCCCTTAGCAACAGGATAAATACGGCGATCTATGCCGGAACCTCAAGCATTGCCGACCCAACGGAAACCTCCAGACAGGTCAAGCAAATTGCTGAAAAATACCTGAAACCGGTAGTGGGAATGCTGAATGAGATCATAGAACAGGATCTTCCCGCGATCGATGCGGAACTGGATAAGAACCGGGCGCCCTGGACCCCTGGAAGGATATTGATGCTGGAGGATTAAGATCAACTGTAATAAATATTCTTTAATCTTTTAAGATTAGACCATTTAGCATACACGAACAAGCTTTTAAAAACAAAACCCTCGATAACCTGAAGTTAAAGAGGGTTTTTTTATTCGGACCGGGTCTTGATCCCGATAATCAGATCCGGAACCTATTATGATGGGATCTGTACATTGGACCTAATGCTAATGTTTTTTAACTGAAGGTTGAACCATATTCTGAAAGAAAATATTAGCATTATATTGAAGTAAAATAATACGATCTTGATCATGACCGGAGAAATACTAGGAGACTTCATAGTTTCAGTTTTTGAAGGAAAGAATATCAAAACGACCGACTTCCGGCTGATAAATCCCGGATCCAGGTTTACCGATGATACGGTGTGTACCATCGCCATTGCTGAAGCCCTTCTTGAGGATAATGACTTTGCAGTCTCTTTAAGAAAATGGGGTCGAAAATTCCCTAATGCAGGCTATGGCGGTAATTTCGGGAAGTGGATCTTTTCAGAAGAGGCCGGGCCTTATGGAAGCTTCGGGAACGGCTCGGCGATGCGGGTATCGCCGGTGGCCTATGTGGCTCAAAGCACAGAGGAAGTGCTGGAACTGGCAAAGAAGACCGCGAAGGTAAGTCATAATCATCCGGAAGGCATCAAAGGAGCGCAGGCTATTGCCTTAGCGGTCTACTTAGCTTTGAAAGGTGCATCAAAAACTCAGCTTAAAAATGAAGTAACAACCCGATTTGACTATGACCAGGATCGAAGTATCGAAGACATCAGGCCTGGTTATCGTTTTGATGTTACCTGCCAGGGATCAGTTCCCGAAGCGATAATAGCTTTCCTGGAAAGCAGGGATTATGAAGAGTCTGTCCGACTGGCGGTTTCCCTGGGCGGAGATGCAGATACCCTTGCCTGTATGGCCGGAGCGATAGGGGAGGCGTACTATAAGCATATTCCGGAACAGCTTCTTGCCTTAGTAGAAGAAAAGCTGGATAAA
>CAYWAB010000023.1:0-22382 GCA_964456105.1 uncultured Christiangramia sp.
GGAAACCAAAAAAACTGTTTTTGGTTTTCATGAGTGAAGCAAATATGTGAACAAAAAATGTAAAAAAAAAACCATTTCGAGGTTGAATTTTAAGAAAAATTTATGCATACTTGTTTCGAAGCCTGAATATAAAAAACCTTTCTCTAAATGGCTATTTTTTTCCAATGAAATCACATTCATCATTTGTTAAAGTTAGATATGCGGAGACCGATCAGATGGGGGTTGTGCATCACGGAAATTATCCTCAATACCTTGAATTAGCCCGCATCGAGTGGATTGATGAACTAGGGGTCTCTTATAAAAGTATGGAAGAAGAGGGTGTGATGCTACCGGTCTTCGAATTAAATATTAAATATCATAAACCTGTAAGTTTTCATGAAAATTTAAAGATAGAAACCAGGCTACGGGAACTACCAAATGTTAAAATTATTTTTGATTATTCCATCTTTAATGAAGAAGGAGAATTAGTCACTTCAGCTACCTCTGTACTGGTGTTCATGGATTCAAGAACAAGAAAACCAATTAGGTGCCCAAAGTATATTTTAGAAAAATTAGAAGACTAAATTTTTAACTGGGAAATTTCTACTTTATAGGTATTGTCAAATTTGGTAAAGATACTTTCGGCATCTTTTTTTCGAACTGCTATAAAAATCCTACAATCCAATTCGAGTTTTTGATCGATCACATTAAGATTGTTCTTTTTAATCACCTGCATTACTTTGTTCATTTCAGGATAATCAAACCGGAGTACAAAGACTTCATCTATAGTTCTCTTTATAATCTTGGAGCTTTCGATAGCCATTTGAGCGGTAGTCCTGTAAGCATTTATCAGTCCGCCAACTCCTAATTTCACACCACCAAAATATCTTACCACAACAACGAGTATATTGGTAAGATCAAAGGATTGTATCTGTCCATAAATTGGCATTCCTGCGGAATTGGAAGGCTCTCCATCGTCATTAGCCCTGTACTTATAATTTTCTTCTTCTTTACCTGTTTGCCACGCATAGCACCAATGCCTTGCCTTATGGTGGATAGATTTAAGATTTTCTAACAGGTCCTGGACTTCATCTTCGGTCTTTACAGGATAGGCGTAACCAAAAAATTTTGAGTTCTTATCTTTAAAAAGTACTTCGGGAGAAGGTTCAGTAATGGTCTGATACGTATCTTTCATATCGCCGAATTTGCTACTAAAATTATGCTAATTATAGCAAGCCCTAGTCCAATCCAGTTCTTCTTTATTAATTGCTCATTGAACAGGACGATACCTGTAAGCGTTGAAAGTGCGACTATAGCGACATGGTTTATTGTGAAAATCGTCGAACTTTCGAATCCCCCACTTCTTAAAGCCATAACCAGAAAATAAATGGAGAAATAGTTGGGGACTCCCAGGGCGATTCCACCCAGTATGTTTTTCAGTTCGATTTTAAGTTTTCCTAAAATACCTTGGATCACAAGTATTATAACACCAATAGTGCCTGCGGTTGCGAAAATTGTGGATGAGAATAATCCAACGTCAGTTTCATTTACATAGGACGTTTCAAGATATTTCAGGCTGGTATCTATCACCCCGCTACCTATGAATACAAGCAATGGGAAAACTAGGTTCTCAGGCCTTATGCTAATTCCCTTCTTTGTTTTTATAGAAGTTAAATAAACAGCTACCAAAGCGAGAAGGATACCTGATAATTTAAGTATTCCTGTACTTTCATTATAGAGGAATATGCCACAGAAAACAGGTATGGCAACAGACATTTTCGTGGCGACTGCCACCACAGATAGGCCGCTTCTTTGGGTAGTTATGGCAGCCAGGTTAAATACGGTAATAAACAAAGCTCCTAGCATTAATGCTCCAGGAAACCATTTCTCCGTAGGCACATGAGTGAAATCGGAACCTTCGATATAGCCAAAGAAACCAACAGTACAGGCGATAAAATAATTTACAATAATGGCCTGGAGAGTGTTTATTCCAAATCTTGTGTACATCCTGAAAACCACAAAGATGATCGTGGAAGAAAGAATACTTAAAAGCAAATAGATCAAAATAGGTCCCTTTTTGCCGTAAATAGATCTATAACATCTTCCCGGGTAGGTTCAATATTCCAGGTATTGAATCCAAGACGATCTGCAATATCAGTATTCTCCTTAGTGTCGTCTATAAATAAACAGTTTTCGGGTTTCAAGTCATGTTTGTTCATTATAAATTCAAATATTTCAGGATCAGGCTTTCTTAGTCCAATCTCATGAGATAGATAGAACGCATCAAAACATTCCTGAAATTCTGGGAAAAACGGGACATTGCTCTTAATGTAATTAATATGGTTTTCGTTGGTATTGCTAAGAAGAATTAATTTGAAATCCTTTTCTTCCGAGAGTTTTTGGATGAATTTGAATCGATATTCCGGAAATTCAAGTAAAATCGAGTTCCAGGAATTTAAGAAATCATCCTGTTTTAGATTAGGGAATTGTGCCCTGTAATATTCTGAGATCTCGTCGGAAGTGATAAATCCCTGTTCATATTCTTTGTTCTTAGCCGAAATGCTCTCTGGTAACCTATCGATATCCATTTCTTTTAGCTTCCTGGAAGTAGCTTCTTTATCCAGATTGATGAAAACATCACCGAAATCAAAAATTATCGCTTCAATCATTCTTAAGAATTTTTAATATGTCTGTTCCAATATATTGTTCATTAAAAAGTTTCCCGTGAATTTGGGGAGCTTTTAGTCCTTTTTCGATGTGAATATTTCCTGTGAAGATTCGCGCCTCATCCCAATATTTGCTATCTATAAACTGTTGTAAGATCTTTTTTCCTCCTTCAATAATGACCGATTGTAATTCATATTTGATAAGGACTTCGCAGATTTTAGAACTTAGATTTTCTGAAAAATCGATTTTTTCATAGAAAAGTTTTTCATGATCAACTTTAGGAGTTCCGGATTCATAAATTATTATGGTTTTTTGTTTTCCATCCAACAAGGAATACTCATTAGGAATTTTTAATTTCCTGTCGATTGCAATTCTAACCGGATTATTCCCCGTCCACTTTCTAATGTTAAGTTTAGGGTTGTCTTCTAATGCTGTAGTCGTTCCAACGAGAATAGCGGTTTCTTCTCCTCTCCATTTATGAACCAGTTGGCCTGAATATTTATTAGTGATCCAAAATGGCCTGTTAGTCTCTTTAGCTTTAGGTGCAATAAATCCATTTTTGGACTGGGCCCACTTTAAAATTATATAAGGCCTCTTTTTGGTGTGGAATGTAAAAAAACGCTTGTTTAGATCGAGGCATTCTTTTTCAAGTATACCCACTTTTACTTCACATCCTGCATCCAGAAGTTTTTTTATTCCTCTCCCTGCAACTTTTGCAAAAGGATCCATGGTGCCAATAACCACTTTCTTTATGCCTTTTTCTATTATAAGGTCACTACAGGGAGGTGTTTTGCCGAAATGGCTGCAGGGTTCCAGACTAACATATATAGTACAGTTCTTCAAGATTTCAGGGTCTATTACCGAATTGATTGCATTTACTTCCGCATGTGGTTCTCCTGCTCTCTGGTGCCATCCTTCGCCAACAATTTTCCCCTCATGTACAAGTACACTTCCAACCATAGGATTAGGAAAGGTTTTGCCGAGCCCGTTCTTGGCCAATTCAATACACCGACCTATATATAATTCGTCTTTGCTCACCATGCAAAAATAGGATTTCTATGATAGAATAAAGTTTTCTTTGATTTGATTCCAATTTTTTGTGACCTAACTTTTTCTTTAACATATCTTAACCAACGTCTAATTTTAAATCTTTAAAAGCTTCTATAAATTTGAAAATCAGCAAGTTTAAAATTAGATGTTTATGCCATTAATCGAAATAGGTTTATCAATTATTGCGGTTAGTGGAATTGTGGTTGCCCTAATTCTAGTTGGAAGACATTTTGGTTATTTCATCGGTACAAAGAGGTTTCCCAAGTCAAAGGTGAGAAATAGAAATGAAGAGAGAGAAAAGAATTAAAATTTGCTATGGATAATTTGATTATAGGATTGTTTCTATGCGTGGTGGCGGTAATTGCCTTATTTATTATAAGAAGTCTTTCGAAACATTAAGGAATAAGGTTTTACATTTTGATTGGATTAGGTCTTAAATTTTCCGTTTTAAACTTCTTTTGAAGTTTTATGTAAATACTTCCTTAAATACTACTTTTACCAATCTAACTCATATACTCAATTTCAATATGTGGAAAATCAGGGAGATCCGGTCTGAAGATAATAAAGAGGTAAAGAATTTAATTAGATCGGTACTCGTGGAAATGGGGGTTCCTAAAGTTGGAACTGCCTATGAAGATAAGGCTCTGGATGACATGGCAGGAAATTATAAAGGTTCCAGACAGGCTTATTTTGTCGTTGAAGAGGATGGGCGAATTATAGGCGGAGCGGGTATAGCCCCATTAGCGGGCCTTGAGGATAAGATCTGTGAACTCCAAAAAATGTATTTTCTTCCTGAAGCCAGAGGTCGTGGAATTGGTATGAAGATGATCACTCACTGTCTTGATTTTGCTAAAGATGCATCATTCGATCAGTGTTATATTGAAACCATGCCTTATATGGATAATGCGAGAAGGTTATACGATAAAAATGGTTTCAGGGTAATAGAAAAACCCATAGGAAATACAGGACATTATAATTGTACAGTTTTTATGCTGAAAGATCTTTAAGTATAATTTCGTTTCCTACAAATTTAAATCCATGCTGCTTTCCCAGTTTAAGATCAATTTTATCGATAAGCTAAAAGGCGAATATTCTGAAACGGAGATAAGCTCTTTCTTTTACATTCTTGTTGAAGAATTCCTCGGAATGACGAGATTGAAGCTTGCACTTAATCCAAATTTTGAATTAAATAAGTCACAAAGAAAACTGTTCGAACAGGCCCTCGAAAGATTGCTGCATCACGAACCTGTTCAGTACATTATCGGTAAGAAAGAATTTTATGGAAGATCATTTAAAGTGAATCAAAATGTCCTTATTCCAAGGCCGGAAACAGAAGAGCTTGTAGAATGGATAATTACAGATACTAAAGAATTAAAAGATGAGGTGAAGATCCTGGATATTGGAACTGGAAGTGGTTGCATTGCAATTAGCCTTGCAAAAGAATTACCTGAAGCAAATGTTTCAGCTTTCGATATTTCTAATGACGCTCTAAAAGTTGCAAAAGAGAACGCGAAAAATAATAATGCTTCGGTAATCTATAAACAACTGGATATCCTGAAAACAGAAAATCTAGAGTCAAAATTCGATATTATAGTCTCTAATCCTCCTTATGTTAGGATTTTGGAAAAAAAGAGGATGCAGAAAAATGTATTGAACCATGAACCCGAAACTGCATTATACGTTGAGGATAATGATGCACTGATTTTTTATAAAAAGATAACCTCCTTGGCTGCCAGTTCGCTTGTTGAAGGAGGAAAGCTTTATTTCGAAATAAATCAATACCTCGCGGAATCAACTAAAAGTTTGGTAGAAGAATTCGGTTTTGAAGCTGAGCTTAAAAAAGATATTTTTGGAAACTACCGCATGTTAAAAGCAACCAAATCTAAAAGATGACCAATACAAACGAGAGAATTAAAAGCATCGCAGTTTTTTGTGCCAGTAGTGATGGGGAGGATGCCGGGATATTCAAAACCGCTTATGATGTAGGTGAAAGTATAGCTAAGCTTGGGATTCGACTGATCTATGGCGGAAGTAAACTCGGATTAATGGGACAAGTAGCCAAAGGGACGATGGAAAATGGAGGCAAAGTAACGGGAGTGATTCCAGATTTCTTAAAAACTAAGGAAGTGGTACATCCGGGATTGGACAAATTGATAACCACTAATGATATGCATGAGCGTAAACTCACAATGAATGAGTTGAGTGATGCTTTTATCGCCCTGCCTGGGGGCTTTGGTACTTTTGAGGAACTTTTTGAGATAGTGACCTGGGCTCAATTAGGCTTGCATAAAAAGCCAATAGGTTTGCTTAATATCGATGGGTTTTATGATGACCTGGTTTCCATGCTTAAAAAGATGACCCGCAAGGGGCTGTTAAAAGAAGATAACATGGATATCCTGCTCGTCGCCGATAATTTTGAAGTGCTTTTTGAAAAAATGAAGGCTTACGAGCCTAAACCGGTTCCAAAATGGATGAATAAAAATCAAACCTGATCATGAAAATTCGAAAGCTTACCATCTATTCAGATAGTGTTCAGGATCAATTACGCCATTATCGCGATAATTTAAATTTTTCGATCAGGAATGATGATGAAAAAAGCTTTGAAATAGTTTTAGGGTACTCCATTTTAAAAATTGAGCAGAGGGAGAATGCGACTCCATATCATATAGCTTTTCATATTCCTGATAGGCAGGAACATGGAGCTCTACATTGGCTGGAAAGGAAAACCGCCATATTAAAAAATAATGATCAGAAAATAATTGATTTCAGTAACTGGGATGCCAAGTCAGTTTATTTTTATGATAAAGACCAGAATATCCTTGAATTCATATCAAGAAGGGAATTCAGTAAACCTCAATCCGCTAGTTTCGATACCTCAAGTATTATAGGTATTGCGGAGATAGGCCTTGCTACAAAAGATATTAAAGAAAAATATGATAAAATGAGTTCTGTTGCTGGTCTAAGTCATTTCGATGGTGATTTTGAAAGGTTTTGTGCTGTTGGAAACCCTTCCGGACTGATTATTACGATAAATAAAAAAGAGAAGGATTGGTTTCCGACAGGGGATAAAGCCTATTCTTCAGATTTTGAGATGGAATTTGAGCATTCATCTAAAAGTTTTAACCTGAGTTTTAAAGACGACGAACTTCAAATCTCAAAAACTTAAAATTTGAGTAAATACTCCATGGAAATAGAAAAGAAAATCAAAAGTCTTCGTGAAGAATTACAACAGCATAATTACAATTATTATGTCTTGGATAAGCCTCAGATAAGCGACTATGAGTTTGATATGAAGCTTAAGGAGCTTCAGAAGCTCGAAGAGGAGCATCCGGAATTCAAAGACGAAAATTCTCCCACTCAAAGAGTCGGAGGGACGGTAACAAAGAATTTTGAAACCGTAACTCACGAATTTCGAATGTATTCACTTTCCAATTCGTATTCAAAAGAGGAGCTTGAAGACTGGGAAAAAAGGATAAGTAAGATTATTGATGGTGCAGTGGAATATGTCTGTGAACTTAAATATGATGGTGCTTCCATCAGCCTTACTTACGAAAATGGAGAATTACAAAAAGCTGTGACGAGGGGAGATGGGTTCCAGGGTGATGATGTCACCAATAATGTAAGAACTATAAGATCTGTACCTTTAAAATTAAAAGGAGATTATCCTGAAAAATTCCATATTAGAGGGGAAATCATATTACCGTATGAAGGTTTTGCTCAAATGAACGCTGAACGTGTTGAGTTAGGAGAGGAGCCATATGCAAATCCGAGAAATACCGCATCGGGAAGTCTGAAACTGCAGGATAGTGCTGAGGTTTCAAAAAGACCCCTGGAATGTCTTTTGTATTCTATTACCGGCAACAATACCGGAATTTCATCACAGATGGAAGGTCTGGAAAAAGCAAGGGAATGGGGATTCAAGGTGCCCGCAGAATCTGAATTAAGATCTTCTATAGATGGAGTTTTGGATTACATTAAATACTGGGATAAACACAGGCATGATCTTCCTTACGAGACTGATGGAGTAGTTGTGAAGGTCAATAATTTCCATCAGCAAGAAGAGCTTGGTCATACTGCGAAGTCACCAAGATGGGCTATGGCCTATAAGTTCAAGGCTGAACAGGAAAGCACTAAACTTGAAAAGATCACATACCAGGTTGGAAGAACAGGAGCTATAACACCTGTCGCTAACCTTGAACCTGTGCAGCTTGCCGGAACTACTGTGAAACGGGCGTCTTTGCATAATGCAGATCAAATCGAAAAGCTTGATGTTAGGGAAGGAGATACCGTATTTGTTGAAAAGGGAGGAGAGATAATTCCCAAGATCGTAGGAGTGGATTTCACAAAAAGGGATCCTGATTCAATACCTACGAAATATGCTTCCCAATGTCCGGAATGTGGGACAGAACTGATAAGGAATGAAGGCGAGGCCCAACACTATTGTCCTAATACCAATGGATGTCCGCCTCAGATCATTGGCAGGATCCAGCATTTTATTTCCCGTAAAGCCATGGATATCGAAGGACTGGGAGGTGAAACCGTAGCTTTACTGGTCAATGCCGGCCTGATAGAAAATTATGCAGATCTTTATTTGCTTAAAAAAGAAGATATCCTTCCTTTAGAAAGGATGGCGGAAAAATCAGCAGAAAATCTGGTAAACGGAATCGAGAAATCCAAAGAGATACCTTTCGAAAGGGTTCTTTTTGCCTTAGGAATACGATATGTAGGAGAAACTGTTGCTAAAAAACTGGCCAAACATTTTAAAAGTATAGATGCCCTTAAGGCTGCTTCAGAGGAAGAGTTGATAAATCTTGAAGAGATCGGAGAGCGAATTGCGTGGAGTGTTGTGGATTTCTTTAAAACCGAAGCAAATAGAGAAAATGTGGAGAGACTCAAAGCCTATGGAGTTCAGCTTGAGGTTTCAGCTGAAAAACTTGCAAATCAAACCAATAAGCTTGACGGAAATACCTTTGTAATTTCAGGTGTTTTTGAGAAGATTTCCCGAAATGAACTAAAAAAGCTAATCGAGGATAATGGGGGTAAAGTATCCAGTTCTATTTCTGCAAAGACAAATTACCTCGTGGCTGGAGAAAATATGGGACCGAGCAAGCTGGCAAAAGCGGAAAAATTGGGAACCAATATAATCAGCGAAGATGAATTTCTGGAAATGCTAAACTAAACATTTATCCTTGCAGAGGTTGATCTTATTTTTGTGCTTTCCTCTAAATGAAAGTCGATTCTGCCGAGGTACAGTCCGTAGCATCCAACCTGGTTGATCATTACATTTTTCCCAGACTTATTTTTAGTTATAGTTGGTTCTTCTAAGAAGGTATGAGTATGCCCGCCTATTATAAGATCAATATTCTCGGTTGCAGCAGCGAGTTTTAAATCGGAGATCTTATCTCCATTGTAATCGTATCCCAGGTGTGAGAGGCAAATTACGAGATCGCAATTTTCTTCAGTTTTTAGAATCCTGCTCATATCGGTAGCTATTTCGACCGGATCAAGATATTTAGTTTCTTTGTAAAGTTTTGAGTTTACCAGGCCTTCAAGTTCTACTCCAAGTCCAAAAACGCCTATTTTAACATCATCTTTGATAAAGACCTCAAAATCTTTAACCTTCCCATCCATAATTGTATTCGTGAAATCGTAGTTGGAACTTATAAAATCAAAACTGGCGTGAGGTAATTGAGAGTAAAGTCCTTCGATGCCGTTATCGAAATCATGGTTGCCAATGGTAGCGGCATCATATCCCATTTTACTCATAAGCTTGAATTCGAGTTCCCCTCCATAAAAATTAAAATAAGGCGTGCCCTGGAAAATATCTCCCGCATCCAGAAGCAGCGTATTTGGATTCTCTTTTCTTATTTTTTCTATCAAAGTTGCTCGTCTCGCAACACCTCCCAGGTTAGCATTTCTACCCTCATCGGGTCCGAAGGGTTCGATGTGACTATGCACGTCGTTGGTATGAAGTATCGTTATATGTTTGCCAGAGTTAGGCTTGAATGCTAAAGAAGAGAGTCCGCCTAATCCAACATAAGCACTCGTAGCAATAGTATTTCTTATAAATTCTTTTCTTTTCATCTTATTCTATCCTTAAATAACGATCATCCCTACCGGCTTTAACCGTATCTATCTTCATGAAGTAGTCTATAATGGCATTCCTTATTTTGTAATCAGCACCAAAGAGGTTTACCGGATCCATTAAGAAATTCATATTATCTCCACCCTGCTGCAAATAGTCTGAAGTGGCGATAAGATAGGTTCTATTCTCTTTAATCTCCTCACCATTTATGGTGGCGCTTGTTATCTTAAAGTTTTTATCAGTTTCGATTTTTATTCCGCTTACCGGATGGGCGGTCCTGGCTCGTTCCAGGTATTGCAGCATTTCCATTATCTTTTTACCGCTTAGCTCAACTATAACAACCTCGTTCTCGAAAGGCATTAAGCGGTAAGCACTTCGTGCAGAAATAGCTCCTTTGGGAAGATCTGATCTTATTCCACCGTAGTTCAGTAAAACCATATCTATTTCTTTTCCTGTTCTAGACCGGAAAACCGGATTAACCTGTTCCATAATGATATCTGCCATGAGATTTCCGATAGCAGTATTAAGTTCTCCTTGTGATTTATTTATTGAGATTGGGTTATAGGCCAGGGTAGAATCCAGGGTTTTGTTCAAATACTCCTTATAGGGTGCGATAAAATTCTCTATGGACGCATCTCCCTTTAAGCTGGTGTCTATTGCTATCCTCTTCCCTTCGATAGTATCGATCAGATTATTACTGTTTTTACAGGAAAGGAAAGAGAGAATAAGAATAAGAATTAAGATCTTTTTCATGGTCTGGGTTTGGTGTAACAAAGATAATAAACTAGTTAAGGAACCGGTAGTTTAATGTATCCTAAGCTTATTTCCTATCTCACTTACTTTCTAGTTCTTTGTAACCAGGAAAAAATTAAAATAACAGTCTGATCTAATTCTTCTCAAATCACAAAAAAAACAAACCTGTTAAATTCGTGGATAAACCCATAAACACAACAGTTTCATGAAATCTTAGTTGTTTTAAATTAATTACATTTGCGGCACTCAAAAATCAAGAAATGATTCTTTCCAACATCAAAAAACGGATCCTTATCAGGAAAATTCAGAGAGTTATTCCGGAGAGGAGCTTTAGCGGAAATTCGGAGATTGCTGGTTTGGTTATCGATGATTGTAATTTGGAAGAGAATCTCAAACTTCTAGATTTTTGCCAATCGCCAGGTTTTAAAAAGGAAAATTTTAAGATCGCTTTTTTAGGAGATAAGGAAGACCTTCCGGAAGGAGTGGAGGCTATTGTTTTGAACCCGAAGGAGATTGGGTTTAACGGTAAATTCAAGGCAGAAGAAGTGCAGCGATTCCTTTCTGCAGACTTTGATTTTTTACTATGTAGTTTTACTGAATCCTCATGGCCAGCAGCCCTATTGGTTTCATCTTCAAAAGCCAGGCTGAAGATAGGAGCAGGGCAAGATGCTTTCGGGATTTTTGATGTAGTTATAAATACTGAAGACGCCGAAATTTTTCGGCGTGAAAGTTTAAAATATTTAAAAATTTTAAAATAAATATAAATTGATGGAAGCCTTTGTAGGAACAGGTGTGGCATTAATAACACCTTTTAAGGATGATTTATCTGTAGATACCGAATCTCTTTCTAAACTCGTAAAAAACCAGATTGATAATGGTATAGATTACCTCGTAGTTCTTGGAACAACTGCTGAAAGTGCAACGCTTTCCAAAGAGGAAAAAGAGCTTATAAAATCGGTTGTTGTAGATACTAATGATGGAGCTTTACCATTGGTATTGGGAGTTGGAGGAAATGACACCGCGGGTATTGTACAGGAGCTAAATTCGGCTGATCTGAAAGGATTTGATGCCATACTTTCGGTTTCTCCATATTACAATAAACCTACACAGGAGGGCATTTTCAGACACTTCAAGGCAGTGTCTGAAGCATCGCCTTTACCGGTGATTATTTACAATGTACCCGGAAGGACCTCCTCCAATGTTTTGCCGGAAACCGTGAATCGTATCGCCAGAGAACTCGATAATATTATTGGAATTAAAGAGGCGGCAGGAGATATGGTTCAGGCCATGAAGCTTATTAGCATGGTTCCAGAGGATTTTAAAGTGATCTCCGGTGATGATATGATCACCCTTCCAATGACACTGGCAGGTGGAAAAGGAGTTATTTCGGTAATCGCCCAGGGTTTCCCCAAGGAATTTTCAGATATGGTTAGAGCTGGATTAGATGGCAGGGTGAAAGATGCTTATAAGATCCATTATAAAATAGCACCCTCTATAGATTTGATCTTTGCGGAGGGTAATCCTTCCGGTGTCAAAGCCTTGTTGGCTAAAAAGGGAATGATCAAAAACAACCTGAGATTACCTTTGGTTGAGGCTACTTCTAATTTGCAAAACAGGATTAGCCATTTTGTAGATACTTTTTAGGAATATTATTCGTATTTTATTTACAAATAAATGCTTTCCAGCTGCAATAAACCGGCTCTATTCCTGTTTATCCTGTAGTTTAGGAAAGTTTTTTTTATAGTAACAAAAAATGTATTTTTGCCAGATGTTTTTAAGTATGATTAAAAAAGGTATCCTTGTTTTAGGAGTTCTTGTATTATTGCTCTCTTGTAGTGAGTATCAGAAGGTTGTAAAAAGCGAAGATACCACTTTAAAATATTCTACGGCCGAAACGCTTTATAATGAGGGAATTGAAGAGGATAGCGATAAGAAACTCAAAAAGGCTTTGAGGTTATTTGAGCAGGTAGAGCCACAATTTCGTGGAAAACCTCAGGGACAACGATTGTCTTTTCTTCTGGCTGATACTTACTATCGTTTAGGGGATTACTATCTTTCATCTTTTCAGTTTGAAAGGTTTGCACAGTTATATCCACAGAGTGAAAAAATAGAGGAAGCTGCCTTTAAAGAGGCTGCAGGTTATTATTACCAGTCACCACCTTTTAACCTGGATCAGACAGATACTTATAAAGCCATAGATGAATTACAGGTTTACCTTAATAGTTTTCCGAATGGTGAATACGCAGAGAGAGCTAATGAGATGGCTACAGAGTTGCGTATAAAGCTTGAAAAGAAGGCTTATGAGATAGCTAAGCAATATCATTTAACCTCTTATTACAAGGCGGCTATTGCTTCTTTTAATAATTTTCTTGCAGATTATCCCGGTTCGCCATTTAGAGAACAGGCTTACTATTACAGGTTCGATTCTGCATATAAACTGGCAATAAACAGTTTTGAAAGCTTAATGGAAGAGAGGCTTATTGAAGCAAAGGAATTTTATAATTCCTATAAAAAATATTATCCTGAAGGGGAGTTTATTCCACAATTGGAAAGCTCACTGGCAGATATAGAAAAAAGATTACAGAATTTTTAATTTAGGTACGATGGATTTTAAAAAGATTGATGCACCGGTAAATACCACAACTATCAATAAGAATTTAGTTGATGCGCCAACCGGAAATATTTACGAAGCTATTTCAATAGTTTCAAAAAGAGCGACTCAGATCAATTCTGAAATAAAAAAGGAATTATTGGAGAAGCTAGACGAATTTGCTACTTACAATGATTCTCTGGATGAGATCTTTGAGAATAAAGAGCAAATCGAGGTTTCTAAATTTTATGAAAGATTACCTAAGCCACAATCACTTGCTATCCAGGAATGGTTAGAAGATAAGATCTACTGGCGTAATACCAAGGATACAGAAGAATAGATTCAGGGCTAAACTATGTCTGTACTAAACGGTAAAAAGGTATTATTAGGCATTACCGGTGGTATTGCTGCATACAAAACTGCCGCTTTAGTGCGATTATTTATTAAGTCTGGAGCTGAGGTAAAGGTCGTTATGACTCCCGCAGCCAAGGATTTTATTACTCCTCTTACACTTTCTACTTTATCCAGAAATGAGGTGTTTTCTTCCTTTACAGATGATGAGGATGAAAATGCAAAATGGAAAAATCATGTTGAACTCGGCCTATGGGCCGATTTCATGCTTATAGCCCCTGCTACCGCCAATACCCTGTCGAAGATGGCTACTGGAAATAGCGATAATTTTTTGCTGGCCACTTACCTCTCTGCGAAATGTCCGGTTTTCTTTGCTCCCGCCATGGACCTGGATATGTATAAACATCCATCTACCAAAAATAGTTTCAAAACCTTAGAGGAATTTGGTAATATTCTGATTCCGTCGGAAGAAGGCGAACTTGCCAGTGGGTTATACGGTGAAGGAAGGATGGCTGAGCCTGAAGTTATAATTGATTTTCTTGAGGCATATTTCCTGGACAGAATGCCATTAAAAGGAAAGAAATTTTTAATTACTGCCGGTCCAACATACGAAGCTATAGATCCTGTTCGTTTTATTGGAAATCATTCGAGTGGAAAAATGGGGTATGAAATAGCCAGGAGGGCTCTAGAGCTCGGAGCTCAGGTTACTTTGGTTTCAGGTCCTACCAATCTTGAATTAAAGGCTAATGGTTTAAAACTTATAAGGGTTAGTAGTGCTAGAGAGATGTTCGAAGCAACATCTGCACATTTTGAGGAGACAGATGTATTTATAGCGGCCGCTGCTGTAGCAGATTATAAACCCAAAACCGTGGCTGTTGAAAAAATCAAGAAATCTGATGATTCCTTAAGTCTTGAACTTACTAAAACAGAGGACATTCTTGCAACTATGGGAGCGAGGAAGACTAATCAGAAACTTATAGGATTTGCTTTGGAAACTGCTAACGAAGTGGAGAACGCAAGAATAAAACTTAAAAGAAAGAATCTTGACTTTATTGTCTTAAATTCACTGAGGGATGAGGGAGCCGGTTTTAGAAGTGATACCAACAAAGTGAGTATCATCTATCCGGACAAGAAAAAGGATTTCGATTTAAAATCGAAAACTGAGGTTGCCAAGGATATTTTAGATGAGCTTCAGCAATTGTTCGATGCGTAATTATTTATTTATCATAATATGTCTTTTCAGTGTTCAGCTTTCGCTGTCTCAGCAGTTGAATTGCGAGATAATTATTAATGCTGAACAAACTGGGCAGACCAACCTTTCCGTTTTTAAGACGCTAGAACGGGCGTTAAACGATTTTGTGAATCAAACTAACTGGACAGAGCGAAGATTTCAAAATCACGAGCGTATAAACTGTAGTATGTTTATTACAATTACCAGTTTTGAAGGGGAGAGCTTCAATGGTACTATCCAGGTACAATCCTCGAGACCCGTTTACGGAACTTCTATGATCACTCCTGTCTTTAACTTCAATGATGAGCAATTCAGTTTTAGTTACAGAGAGTATCAGCCTTTGAACTATAGCCAGAACACCTACAATTCCAATCTTATTTCGGTGATCTCCTTTTATGTATACACAATTCTTGGTATGGATGCGGATACATTCGCTCCTGAGGGAGGAACCAACCATTACGAGGAAGCGAACAGGATAGTAACGACGGCACAGCAAGGAAATTCCTTAGGATGGAGAGGCTCAGATGGTCAACGTTCCCGATTCCGGTTGAATGCAGATCTTTTAGCCAACACCTATGCAGAATATCGTACCACTTTATATGATTATCATCGCCTTGGTTTGGACATAATGCACGAAGATTTGCTAGCCGGTAAAATTGCTATCGCTGAGGCAATGGAAAAACTGGAAGTTATGAACCGCAGGCGGAATAATTCACTTTTGTTGAGGACTTTCTTTGATGCCAAAGCGGAAGAGGTAACCCAGATCTATGCCGGAGGGCCAGTAATTCCTGATAAATCTGAACTGATACAGACCTTGAATAATATTGCTCCGCGCTACTCCAAAAACTGGAGAACTATTCAGTAAGCTTTAGGTTGATTTGAATTTTTTTCTCACGTATATTTAGCACAAATTTAGAGTGATTTGCTAACATCCCTTTCTATAAAAAATTATGCCCTGATCGAAGACATTAATATTCGTCTGGATAAGGGTTTTACAATAATCACTGGCGAGACCGGGGCCGGTAAGTCTATCATGCTTGGTGCTCTTGGGCTACTCCTTGGCGACAGGGCAGATTTCAGCTCCATCAGAGATCAGGAAAAAAAATGCGTGATCGAAGGAATTTTCAGTATTTCCAGTTTTAAATTAGAAGCCTTTTTTAAAAAGGAAGATCTCGATTATGAGCCTAACAGTATCATCCGCCGTGAAATCTTACCTTCTGGCAAATCCCGTGCTTTTATAAACGATACTCCTGTTAAAATTACTGCCCTTCAAAAACTTGGTAATTATCTTATAGATATTCATAGTCAGCACGAAACCTTAAGTCTGGGAAATGTGGATTATCAATTTAACGTAATTGATACTATCGCTAAAAATGAGTCTGTTATTCTCCAGTATAAAACGGAATTAAAAGAGTATAAAGCTCTGCAAAGACGTTTTGAGGAATTGAAAGAAGAACAATCCCAGGCCGCTAAGGAATATGATTACAACTTGTTTCTTTTAACCGAGCTGGAAGAAGCTAACCTTAAAGCCGGAATGCAGGAAGAGCTGGAGGAGCGGTATGAGGAATTGAACAATGTGGAAGAGCTTACCGAAAACCTTAGTTCGGCTATCAATTATTTGCAGCAGGAAGAAATAGGAAGTCTTGATTCCCTGAAAGCCATCAGATCAAACTTATCGAAGATCGCAACTTTTTCTTCGAATTATGAGAGCTTTTATGAGCGTATTCAGAGCGTGATCATAGAGCTTGATGACCTTGAATCGGAATTGGTTGCTGCACTGGACAAAGTAGAAGCCAATCCGGAAGAGCTGGAAAGTATCAATACCAAACTTCAGCTTATATATAATCTTCAGAAGAAGCATAATGCCGAGAATATCGAAGAATTGCTTTCTATTCTTGAGGATCTGCGACAAAAAGTTTCGGTAACTGAAAATGCGGAATCTGCTTTAAAAGAAATTGAATCTGCAATTAACGATCAAAGAAAAAAATTATCGCAAACGGCATCTGTTCTCCATGAAAACAGGAAGAAAATAATCCCGGCTTTTATAGAACAGACCGAGCAGATCCTTAAGGATCTTGGGATGCCAAATGCACGATTGAATATTGAGTTGGAACAGGGGAAAGACTTTCTTGCAAATGGCCGGGATAATCTGGAATGGTATCTGGCGGCCAATAAAGGAGGAAGTTTTAAAGAAATGAAAAAAGCAGCTTCCGGTGGAGAGCTTTCAAGGATTATGCTGGCGGTAAAAAGTATTCTTGCTGCACAAAGCAATCTTCCAACCATCATTTTTGATGAGATCGATACTGGAGTTTCTGGGGAGATCGCCCAAAAAATGGGTGAGATACTTCAGAAAATGGGAAATACCATGCAGGTTATAGCTATTACTCATCTTCCTCAAATTGCTGGAAAAGGCGCTTCACATTTCAAGATCTTTAAAGAGGATAATGAGATAGCAACTCAAACCAAGATCGTGAAACTTGAGGTAGATGACAGGATAGAAGAACTGGCTCTAATGCTTGGTGGAAATACTAAAAGTGAATCTGCTCTTGCTCATGCCAAAGCCTTACTAAATTAAGATCTATTCTAAGTTTAAATAGTTCTGGAGTTATTTAAAAAGACATTTTCTTTCCAGTTAATTTTCATTCTATAAGCTGATAACCGATAAGTTATTATTGGTTTCGATCAACTTTGCTATCTTTACAGGCTAACAACCACAAAATACAATTCATATGTCATATAACCTCTTAAAAGGTAAACGAGGAATTATTTTTGGAGCTTTGGATGAGAATTCCATAGCCTGGAAAACCGCCGAAAAAGTACATGAAGAAGGCGGTAAATTTGTCCTTACTAATGCTCCAATCGCCATGCGAATGGGAAGTATCAAGGACCTTGCTGAAAAAACAGGATCAGAGATCATACCGGCCGATGCCACTAAAGTAGAGGATCTTGAGAACCTTGTCGAGAAAGCTGTTGAAATACTTGGAGGGAAGATTGACTTTGTTCTTCATTCTATCGGGATGTCAGTAAATGTTAGGAAGGGAAATCATTATACCGATATGAACTACGATTTTACCACCAAAGGCTGGGATGTTTCTGCAGTCTCTTTTCATAAAACCATGCAGGTCCTGTATAAAAAGGATGCAATGAGTGAGTGGGGGAGTATTGTTGCTTTAAGTTATATGGCTGCACAACGTGTATTCCCAGATTATAATGACATGGCAGATAACAAGGCTTACTTAGAATCTATTGCCCGTAGTTTTGGTTATTTCTTCGGAAAGGATAAAAAAGTAAGAGTGAATACAATTTCCCAGTCTCCAACTCCTACTACCGCGGGGCAGGGTGTAAAAGGATTTGATGGATTTATAGCTTTTGCCGAAAAAATGTCGCCTTTAGGAAATGCCACAGCAGAAGAATGTGCAAATTACACTTTAACCTTATTCTCTGACCTCACTAGGAAAGTGACTTTACAGAATCTCTTTCACGATGGTGGTTTCTCCAATACAGGAGTAAGCCAGGAAGTGATGGAAGCTTTTACAAAGGAATAGAATTATATACCGGCTGAAAATTTTGCCATAACTGATTTAAGTCTTTGGCCCTGATTTCAGCCGGTTTTGTATCTAAATAGTTCGCATGCGTCCTGAATATTCTTTTATTATTCCGGTTTTTAATCGTCCTGATGAAATTCGGGATCTACTGGAAAGCATGCTTAGCCTGGATTTTCATCTGCCTTTTGAAATAGTGATCATCGAGGATGGTTCAAGCCTCAAATCGGATACTGTGGTCGAAGAATATCAAGCCAGGTTAAACATTAATTATTATTATAAACCCAATTCAGGACCTGGTGATTCAAGGAATTATGGGATGTCCAGGGCCAGGGCCGACTGGTTTTTGATACTGGATTCTGATGTAATACTTCCTGCTAATTATCTGAAAGCAGTTAATGACTTTCTATCTGAAAATCAGTGTGACTGTTTTGGTGGACCCGATGATTCTCATCCATCATTCAGTCCCGTACAAAAAGCAATTGATTACACCATGACCTCTTTTTTTACCACCGGAGGTATTCGTGGAGGATCAGAAAAAGGTTTCCAGCCCAGAAGCTTTAATATGGGGCTAAATCGAAAGGCATTTGAAAGTAGTGGTGGTTTTGGAAGTATTCACCCAGGAGAGGATCCAGATCTAAGCCTGCGTTTGGAAAAGGAAGGATTCAAAATTTGCCTGATTCCTGAAGCGAAAGTCTTTCATAAACGCCGGATAGACTGGAAAAAATTCTATATTCAGGTGGGGAAATTCGGATTGGTAAGACCCATTTTAAACAAATGGCATCCCGGTTCTTCTAAGATAACTTACTGGTTCCCTACTTTATTCATTTTAGGTTTACTTTTTTCCGTGGGAATGACGGCGGCAGGAGAAATGTTTTATATAGGAACCTACCTTTTTTATTTTTTACTTATTGGTTTGGATGCTGGTATAAAAAAGAAAAGTCTTTATATTGGGTTATTGGCAATAAGAGCCGTAATAGTTCAATTTTCAGGATATGGGTATGGGTTTTTAAAATCAACCATCAAGATCAGGGTCCTGGATAGGGATCCCGAAAAAGAATTTCCGGAGTTATTTTTTAGAAAATATGGCAGTAAATAAAAAGCGCACATTTAAGAAATCCAGTATTAAAACATTTAGTTTTTTCCTGGTTTTTGCGGCCGTTGTGTGGGTGCTGGTTCAATTTTCTAAAACCTATACACAGTTGATTAAAATTCCGTTAACCTATCAGAATGCACCTCTGGACAAAAGTCTTTCAGATAATATGCCAACGCATATCGATCTGCAAATACAGGATAATGGTTTCAGTATCTATTACTATAAGATTATAAATCCCGCATTAACTATAGATCTTTCAGAAGCGGTACAGAGTGGAAATACACTGGTATATGAATTACAGAATCATCTCTCGCAGATAGAGGAGCAATTGAAAGTAGATTTTGAGAACTCCAGGATCATCCAGGATGAGATACGTATTCCATTTCAATTCAAAAAAGAAAAGCTAATTAAGGTGATCCCTAGGATAGAGGTAAATTATGCCGTTGGTTATTCCTCAGATGAACGGGTGAGCCTGAAACCTGATTCAATAAAAGTAAGCGGTCCAGAGAAAATAATCGACTCAATTTTGACGGTGCCGACAAAAAAGCTTGTCTTAAATAATGTAAATCAGGACATCGGCGGGGAGGTCGCCATAGACACAAGTAATCTTGGTATGCTAAGCTTTTACACGAATACCGTCAGCTATTATCAAAAGGTCGAGAAGTTTACTGAAGGTAAGCAGGAGGTGGCTGTTGAAGTTATCAATGTGCCCGAAGGATTGAATCTGGCTTATTTCCCTAAGACCGTAGTGGTATATTATCAAGTCAATTTAGAGAACTTTGAAAATGTAGAGGCTTCAGATTTCGAGGTGATATGTGATTATAGCGAGGTAAACGAAGGAGACGATTATATGATCGCTAAAGTCAACACAAAACCTGGATTCATAAATAACGTCCGATTGAATGAAAGACGGATCCAATTTGTAATAAAGCGATGAAGGTAGTTGGTCTAACCGGAGGAATTGGTAGTGGGAAGACCACTGTGGCAGGAATGTTCAAGGAATTAGGGATCCCTGTTTTCATTGCCGATGAATCTGGGAAAAGACTTATGAAGGAGTCTTCGGAAATAAAAGAGAGTATTATCGATTTATTTGGAGAAGAGGCCTATTCTGGTAACGAACCGAACAGAAAATTTATAGCTTCAAAGGTTTTTAATGATACTGCTTTACTTCAAAAATTAAATTCAATCATTCATCCTGCAGTAGCAAAAGATTTTAAGGATTGGTTGAAATCCCAGAATTCCAGTTATGTGATCTACGAGGCGGCTATTCTTTTTGAAACCGGCAGATATGAGGACTGTGATTTTAGCATTCTGGTCACCGCTCCCAAAGAAATTAGGATCGAAAGATTACAGCAGCGGGATAACAGTTCAGAAAAAGAAATTAGGGAAAGAATGGAAAACCAGTGGAGCGATGAAAAAAAGCAAAAACTATCCGATTTCATAATAGAAAATAAGGATCTACAGCGCACCAGACAACAGGTTGAAGATATTCACGCACAAATCTTAAAAGCAGGTAAAAATTCCTAGATGTTCTGTTAACATTTGGTTAAACACTTTAAGGTCTAAATGTTAAAATATTACTTTTGACCGCATGAACAAGAAGCTTTTTGTCCTTCTGGTAGTCCTCATGAGTTTGTCTCTTATCGGTATTATTTTCGTTCAGGGATATTGGATTAAAAGCACAATTGAAGATAAGGAGGAACAGTTTTCCTATAATGCTAAACAGGTTCTGCTTAATGTGTCGGAGGAGATCGAAAATCAGGAATTCGAAAAATATTATTTCCAGTTTAAGAACCCGGATAGCAGCAATAGTAAGTTAAACGACGTTACTATAACCGAATATTTTTATTCCAACAGGGATGATCGCCGGAATGAGATCTATTTCAATTCGGAAACCATCCTGGAGGAAGATTACAAAGTATCTTCGGGTTTTCTTCAGTTTGCGGAAGACAGTATACAGTTTACCAAAATGATAAATAAAAAGGTGACTGATATTGTCGATAATAATCAGCTGAAAGGTGACGAGGATCTTACTGCCGAGCAGAGGATTCAGCATATTGAAAGAATATCGAGGATGGAGGAAGTGGAGAAGGATATTCTTAGATCTGCTATTTCTGAACTTGTAGTTAGATTACCTGTGCATAAACGGGTTAGTGAAGAAACCATAGAAGAACTTCTGGAGAAGGAGATTGAAGAGAAAGAGCTAAAATCTGATTTCGAATTTGGGGTATATAATAATTCTATAGCCACCAATTTACATTCAGAGAATTTTAGCCTGGAGCATCCTGCGACTTATGCTGTTCCATTATTCACTGACGGCATAAGTAAAAGCGGTTACCAGTTACTGGTAAATTTTAAAGGAAAGAAGGAGCAGGTATTGTCATCTGTGATTTTGATGGCCTGTTTGTCGATCATATTTACCCTGATCATTGTGATAGCCTATTCCAGTGCACTTTCGCAACTGATAAGGCAGCGACAGATCTCTCAGATAAAAACAGATTTTATAAATAATATGACTCACGAGTTCAAAACTCCCATCGCTACGATAAACCTGGCCCTGGATGCGATCAAGAATCCAAAGATCATAGCCGATCAGTCCAAAGTGTCGAGGTATCTGCAAATGATAAGGGACGAGAACAAGAGAATGCATGCACAGGTGGAAAATGTGCTTAGGATATCCAAACTGGAGAAGAATGAGCTGGACCTTAAGAAAGAAAGACATCAACTACATGATATCATACAGGATGCTGTAACTCATGTAGAATTAATAGTAGAGGATCGTGCCGGATATGTTCAGACTCATTTTGGAGCTCTTAGATCTTCAATTCTGGCCAATCAGGATCATTTTACGAACGTTATCGTAAATATACTGGACAATGCCATTAAATATTCGGAAGGCGCTCCTAAGATCGATATTTACACTACCAACGTTAAAAATTATATCTTTTGTGAAATCCGTGACCAGGGAACCGGAATGAGCAAACAGGTTCAAAAGAAAATATTTGAAAAATTTTATCGCGAACATACCGGTGATATTC
>CAYWAB010000024.1:0-21872 GCA_964456105.1 uncultured Christiangramia sp.
TGTGATCGTGAAACTGGAAACTTCCGGCGATTCAGATGATTCAGAAGATTCAGAGGAATCTGAAGATGACAAGGAAAAAGATAAAAAGGACAAGGACCACGAGGATAAAAAAGACGAAAAGGAAGCCGATCCAGAAGAAAAAAAGAAAAAGAAAGAATCTCCAGAAGACGATTCAGACAAGGAAGAACCTGAAGAAGAAGACAAAGAAAAGCCAGATCAGGAGGATGAAGATGAAGATGAAAAAGAAGATAAGCCAGGGAAAAAGAAAAGCGGAAAGAAAGAGGATTCCAGGGATAAGAAAGATTCTGGAAATGGCAGCAATATTCCTGCTTCTCCCGGTGTAAGAAGATTTGCGAGGGAATTGGGTGTAGACCTTAGTGAAGTAAAAGGTAGTGGAAAGGATGGCCGCATCAGCAAAGAAGATGTCAAGGCACATTCCAAAGAAGGAAGTGGAAAAAGTAATAGTGCCGGACTATCCGAACTACCCGATTTTAGCAAATGGGGAGAAACTGAAACGAAGGAGCTTTCCGGGATCCGAAGTGCAACAGCAAAAGGGACCGCTGCTTCATGGAGCAATATCCCGCATGTGTTCCAGTTCGATGAGGCTGATATCACCGGGATAGAGGAATTCCTGGAAAAGAATAAGGACAAGGCAGAGAAAGCAGGGGTTTCCCTGACGCTAACAGCTGTGCTCACCAAGATCGTGGCAGGAGCACTAAGGCAATTCCCGAAATTCAATGCCAGTATCGATATGGAGAACGAACAAATGATCCTGAAGAAATATGTGAATATCGGTATCGCGGTGGATACCGAAGAAGGCTTGCTGGTACCGGTGATACGAAATGCCGACCAGAAGAACCTTATGGAGATCGCAGGGGAAATTGAAGAACTGGCGCAGAAGGCAAGGGACCGAAAATTGGAACCTGAGGAAATGAAGGGCGGAAACTTTAGTATTTCCAATCTAGGAGGAATAGGCGGTACCAACTTCACCCCTATCATTTACCATCCGCAGGTAGCGATACTGGGAGTTTCCAGAGCTCAGCAAAAACCGGTCTATATAGAGGGAGAATTTAAACCCAGGGAAATTCTGCCACTCAGCCTGTCTTACGATCACCGGCTTATAGATGGCGCTGAAGGAGTGCGTTTCCTAACCTGGATCTCCAAAGCACTGGAAGATCCTTATAAAGCCTTATTGGGGGTATAATCTAAATTCTATGGCTGAAAAGAAAGAGCTTATCATTATTGGTGCCGGGCCGGGAGGTTATGCTGCCGCATTCCAGGCAGCCGAACTAGGACTCCAGGTCACACTAATAGATCCACAGGAAAATCCGGGGGGTGTATGCCTATACAGGGGTTGTATCCCTTCGAAGGCATTGCTGCACCTATGCAAGATCAAAAAGGAAGCAGAGGAAGCGGCAGACTGGGGATTAAAGTTCGGTAATCCCGAGATCGACCTGAAAAAGATAAGGAAATGGAAAGAAAAGGTCGTTGAAAAACTTACGGGCGGGCTTGGACAGCTTTCTAAAAGTAAAGGAATAGAATACCTGCAGGAAAAAGCAGCCTTCGTTTCCGATAAAAAGATAAAGGCGGGGAAGGAAGAATATGAGTTCGAACATCTCATCATAGCGACCGGTTCCAGCAATATCGAACTTCCCGGTATAGAAGTGGATCATGAGAAAGTGATCGACTCTACCGATGCCCTTGAACTGGAAGAAATTCCTGAAAAACTATTGGTTATTGGCGGAGGCTACATTGGCCTGGAAATGGGAAGCGTATACGCCAGCCTGGGAAGTGAAGTGAGCATTGCAGAAATGACCTCAGGGTTTTTGCCGGGGGCAGACAGGGACCTGGTCAAGGTACTGGAAAAAGAGCATCCTTTTAAAGAAACCTATTTCGATTCCAAGGTTACTTCCCTGGAAGTGGAAAAGGATAAGGTGAAAGTAGCATTGAATACTTCCGAAAAAGAAAAAAAAGAACTGGAGTTCGATAAGGTTCTGGTCGCGGCAGGGAGAAAGCCAAACACTTCCGGACTGAAATTGCAAAATACTGCTATCAAAACCGATGAAAAGGGATTCATAAAGGTGAATTCCCAACGGCAGACCAATATTGAAAATATCTACGCTATTGGTGATCTTACCGGAGAACCCATGCTTGCGCACAAAGCCACTCATGAAGGACGTATCGCTGCGGAAGTGATTTCAGGCGATGAAGCCTCGGCTTACGATCCTGCAGCAGTACCTGGTATTGTTTTCACCCATCCCGAGATCGCATGGACAGGACTTCAGGAAAACGAAGCCAAAGAAAAAGGAATCGATGTAAAAGTGCTGAAATTCCCCTGGTCGGCCTCGGGAAGAGCCGGAACCATGGGAACTTCCAACGGGTTAACCAAACTGGTCACAGATCCTGAGACCGGAAGGATACTTGGTGGCGGTGTGGCAGGAAAACATGCAGGCAGCCTTATCCCCGAGATCAACCTGGCTATTGAAATGGCAGCAACGGCAGAGGATCTATCACTAACGATTCACCCCCATCCTACGCTTTCTGAAACCATCATGGAGGCTGCTGAAATTTTTATGGGAGTTCCGACTCATTATTCAAAATGATCAATCTTTTATTACAACCGGAAGGATTTTTATCTGCCTTGATCACTTCTTACCTCTTAACAATTCGGCAAAGATGATTGGAAAAGAATCCCGAAAAAGCAGTAATATATAAGGATAGGCTTTTTTATAATTTATTGATTTTTAACAGCTTTATTTTCGCTTAAAAATCTTAACTTAGAAGTGTTTGAGCCCATGCCCGAAAAGCCAAGATTGCTGTTATCCTTCTGCCCCCCTCACAGCAATTTACGATCCTAGGGAATAATCATATTGTGCCTTTTGGATGCTTAATCGCATTTAAAATAGTATTCTGTTACAATTCTATCTTCATCTTTAATAATTCTATTATGTCAACCTATCAGCATCATAAATTCCAGGGGCAGACCGTCGAGGAAATGAACCTTTTTTCATCCCTTTGTTATTCAAGACTAAAGTTTGCACTGGATGAACATAACTTTCTTATTTCCATGCTAAGGGAAAAGGGATTTCTTTTGAATGAATCCCATCTTAATCCTAAAGCTGAACAGCTGGCAGAGCAGTTATACAAAATGAATGCAGAAGGCAATTCTCTTCTGGAAACCCTGAAGGTTCATCGCAATGCGCTCGATATCCTTTTCAACAAGCAATTCGAGGAGGAATGGAAATACAAGCACCAGCACCGAAAGCTCATGATCAAGATCCACGAATTCATGGGTGATAATGAAGATCTGAAAAAACAGGTATTCAGGACACTTTCTGAAGCTATTAAGCATCATAAACAGAAAAAACTGCGGGAAGGCAATGCGTCTTAATTTATGAATTCATTCTAATTAAAATTTTGCATTAAGGCAATAGGTTATTTTATTTGTCGTTCAGTTAAACATTCAAATTAAAAGACCCTACCCCAATGAAGAGTTTTAAACATTTCCTGTTATTATTGTCAATAATATTTATGGTCTCCTGCACTACCGATATGGACGATATCTCCACCTCGACTGCAGAAGTAATCCAGCTAAACAATTTGATCAAAGAAAGTGACTGGAAGATCTCCGGCTTCACTTATAATGAAAATGATCTAACCGCGAATTACGAGGACTATGTCTTTAGCTTTTAATAAAACAATCAGATAACCGCTACCACAGGAACAGATACAGAATCGGGAAGCTGGAGAATAAATAACGACGCGGGGAGCGAATTTGATCCCTACAATGACCTGGACTTTATATTATTCTTTACTCCGGACAGTAAATTATCCCAGCTCGCGGCCGCATACGATGTGATCGCCGCCAGCAGCCGTGAGATCATACTGAATCTTGAAGCTAATCCTAACGGAAATACTGCTGTGCTTGTATTCAGCAGAATCTAGGTAACTATTTTACCTCAAAGGTCTTTTCCAACGAGATTGGTTTGCCATTCTCGCGGAAGCCTTCGATCTTAATGCTGTATTTTCCGGCAACATCTGAAGTATAGAATTCAATACTATCGGATTTAAGTTCAGGAGACCAGTAGAGCTGATACCTGTAATCTGGTATCCTTGAACTGGTTTCTTTATTCATCATGGAATAATCTGGCGTAGCATAATTCTTGCCGGGCTCTGATGGCCTTAGCCGTACTTTATTTGCGCTATAAGTAACACCTTCATTTCCATCTTTGGTCTTGATTGCAATTACTCCCTGGAAGGTTTTGGCTCCAAAATAATACTTATCCCTCAGAACAATGATATCCTCAATCTTCATCGAATCAAAATTGTAGAGATAATCATGACTGCTAATCATAATCCCATCGATAAGTACCAGTGGCGCATCTCCGAAATCCGTTTCAAAATTCTTGCTATAAACTGAAGCTTCATAGCCGTCTCCCTTTTTCTTGAAAGAGGTGAATGGGATGATCTCCACAAAAGTTTCCTGCATGGTACTGAACCTGGTATAATCGTCCAGATGGTACACTTCTCCCCTGTTACCGAAGAAAGGCTGATTCTTGTTAAAAGGAATCACAGAATCTGCAAAAACATTCCTGTAGGATTGCTGGATCTGGTTATGCAGTGACTTTTCTTCCAACTGATCGATGTAATCTCCGGGGATCTCGATCATTTCAGGCTTAGCGATAGAAAGCTCCGGAATGATACTATCCAGTTTCACCTGGAAATCTGCATCCTTGTTCAGGATCTCGATAAATGCCTCTCGGTAGGAAACAGGTCCGTCAAGCTGGTAATCGAAACTTCCATCTTCTGAAGTTTCAAAAACCCTGAAAGCTGAAGTATTACCAGGCACAGAAAGTGCCATTTTAATCTTTGAACTTAATGGTTCCCCGTTTTCGCTGAGAACCTCGCCTTTAAGCTGTCTTCCGCGAACTTCAGGCAATACTTTAAAATTAAAATCTGCAGGATTGGAAAATTCATAATTTCCGGTAGATGCCATATTTACCAAAGGAGTTTCTTCTTTTCTCACAGATATGGATAAAGCTGAGGAATTCAAAAATTCGTCAGGGTCCTCAAGTTTTACGCTAACTTTTTCTCTTGAACCATATACTTCTTTATTGAGCTGTATCTTAAATGAAGAACCATTTTTAAAAGAAGGAATGCTTTGCGAAACGGTCTCGGTTTCAGTTTCCCTGTTTATTTTTACGTTTCCGTCGCTTTCCTTAAGGTATGGATTCAACACTAGAATATTCTCCCGGAACATCCCGGCATAATCAAAATTCTTCATCCACTGTGTATACCCAACAAGTGTGTAGACCCCTGTTGGCAGCGAAGAAGGTATCAGGAAATCGGAATAACCGGTTCCATCTTCGAGTTCAAGGATATGTGAAAATACAGGCTCTCCATTAGCATTAAAAAGCTGTACGTAGGCTACCTTGCTGACACCACTAAGGTGGTGGTCCTTTTCTATAAGATTATAAAGCTTGTACCTGAGGCTCTCACCCGGTAAAAACGTAGACGCATTATAATGAATGAAAATCTCCTCTGCGGGGGTATTTTCCAAAGCATTAATTACACGTTTTTGTTGGGCGTTTAGAAAAGCAACGCAAAATAAGATCAATATGCTGATAGAATTCTTCATAGTTTATTCAGTCCAAAATTCTGGTGGTACATTAGTTCCAAATAAGGTACAGTCTACACAGCTCTTTCGTACAACTGTATATACCGGGCCCGGTTCTTCCGAAAAATAGGCTACACTTTCCTCTCTTAATAATTCTATTAATCGGGGAATCGTTGGTACGTATGGTTCACAATTCCCGGTATGAGAAGCACGAATATCTACTTCCGGATCAAAGTAATCTGTATAATCAAAAAAATGTCTTGATTTCGCTACGGATGCTACCGTAAAAAAACCAATGACATTTTCATCAGAATCGGTAATATTAGAGATATTTCCTTCCAAAAATCCTGGCTGATACTGGGAAAAGAGATTTTCAGACTCTGAAATGTTTTTCAGGGTTTCATAATAAGCATAAGCCTCTGCAGAGATCTCCAATTGTTTCACAAGGATGCTGTATCTGTAGGAAAGTTTATAATCGTCTTTGGGAATAAAGTTAACAGGGAAATTAGTAAGTGAATTTCCCACAAGACCGTCTGTATTAGTAATAATGAGCTCCTGGGAAGGAACAGTAATAAAACAAGTATACTCCTCCCTGGTTTTAAACCTTGCTATTATGTTATCCTCTTCATCTAAAATGAGCTCTTTAAACTTTAAGTAAGGAGATTGTATCTTAAATGTTTCCTCGAATTCGTACTTATAGTACTTCCCTTCTTCATCGTTGCTTTCACTGCTTACAAGGATCACTACTCCATCCTGGCCCCGTATTGAAGTTCTTTCACTGGAAATATTGGTGATCTCAGAACTTGATTCTATGCTGACCTGCTGGGATTCGTAAGTGGTACTACCTAAATTAACCTGTAATTTATATTCTTCTCCAAGACTTGCCCCAAAAGGAATAACGGAGTTATAAACTCCCGGTGACACTTCTTTAAAATTAAAACTTTCGCCATTTGAAGAAACTACTAAAACCTCTGCATTGGATACCGGTACCGGCCCGTTTTCATCCAGCTCGTAGGTGCGGCTTAATTTGATCTCCTGCACACCTACCTGATCGGTAATAATACCATCCACGACTAAGAGATTTTCAGCCTCAACACCCTCGATTTCAATAGGCTCTACACAAGAAACGGAAGAAATCAACACTAATATGATAACCAGCCTGTTTAATATGTATTTATAGTTCTTCAAGTCTATTTAATCGTTTATAATTGTAATTCCTTTAATCATAAAAAACCGGGTTTTCTCTGTAAATGATCTTTTTATGATTTAATTATTCATAGTCTACTCAATCCAGAATTCCGGTGGTTCATTAGTTCCATATAAGGTACAGTCTACGCATCCTGCCTTGATGACCGTATATATGGGGGTCGATCCAAATCCTGCCGGGGATTCCTGAAAATATTCTACTGCCCCTGCCATTACCAATTCTCGTAATTGTTGTTCATTAGGGACATAAGGATTGCAGCCACTAACATGGGAGGAACGGTTATCAAATTCACCAAAATAATCTGTATAGTTAAAGAAATGCCTTCCCGTTGCCACTGTGGCTACCGTAAAGAATCCAATAACATTTTCACCGCTGTCGTTAACATTGTTGATGTTACCTTCAAGAAACCCAGGTTGGTATTGAGAAAACAGGTTCTCCGACTCCGAAATATTCTTTAGTGTTTCGTAGTAAGCATAAGCCTCTGCAGAGATCTCCAATTGTTTAACCAGGATACTGTAACGATAAGAAAGAATAAAATTTTCTTTAGAAATAAATCTTACCGGGAAAGCTGTTAATTCATTCCCTACAAGTCCGCCTGTATTTGCGATCACAAGCTCCTCTGAATCTATGGTATTGTAGCAGGTAAATTCTTCCCTTGTTTTAATTCTGTCGGCTACCTCGCCATTTTCATCAATATAAAGTTCCTTGAATTTTCTATATGGTGACTGTATCTTATAGGTCTCCTCATATTCGTATTTATAATATTTACCGCCGGTATCGTTACTGGTACTGCTCACCAGTATTACCACTCCTTCTTCTCCCTGGGAAGTTGTTTTCTCACTGGTTACATTGGAGATCTCAGACCTTGAATCTATAAGTACCGGTTGGGATTCATAGGTGTTACCTCCTGTAACCACTTGCAACATATATTCTTCTCCTAAGCTTGCTCCAAAAGGGATTACAGATTTATATACTCCCGGTGAAGCCTCTTCAAAATCAAAACTTTCTCCATCGGAGGACAGTACCGAGACCTCTGCATTGGATAATGGTGAAGGACCTGTTTCGTCAAGTTCATAACTCCGGCTTAATTTGATCTCCTGTACCTTTACTTCATCAGTAACTATTCCCTCTACTACCAGAATACTTTCGAATTCTTGACTTTCAATTTCAATAGGTTCTACACAGGAGCCAGCAGAAACCAACAAGAATAAGATAACTAGTCTTTTAAATATGGATCTATAATTCTTCAAGTTTCTTAGAATTTAAAGTTATAAGTGATAGTTGGGATTGGCACTGCAAAGATCGAACTCTGGTAAGCCTGGATCTCTCCATCATTGGTAACAAAGAAAACCGAGTAAGGGTTGTTTCTTCCCAGAACGTTATATACTGAAATATTCCAGAAACTATGCGCCAGCTTTTCGATCTTGTGATTCCCTTCGATATTAAAACTTAGGTCTAGCCTGTAATAATCGGGGATCCTGTATTTATTACGGTCACTGTACACTACGAACTCAGCATTGTTGAAATTGTATTTCCCAACAGGATAGGTAACAGGTCTTCCGGTTTGGTAAACAATATTACCTGAAAAACTGAATCTCTTGGTGAGCTTGTAATTAAGTACGGCACTAAAATCGTGTGGTTTATCAAAGTTAGAAGGAAAATATTCTCCTCCGTTGACCTGCTGACCCTGGAACGGACTGTCCAGTCTCAATAAGGATCTGGAATAGGTATAACCAACCCAGCCATTAAGATCTCCTTTGTTCTTTCTCAATAATAATTCAACTCCATAAGATTTTCCTTCCCCCTGCAAAACTTCTCTTTCTATGTTCTCGTTAAGGAATAGGTTAGCTCCAGTACGGAAATCAATGATATCATTAGCGGTCTTATAATACCCTTCCAGGCTTAATTCATATTCGTTCTGATTCAGATTCTGGAAGAAACCAAGACTGTATTGCATGGCCCTTTGAGGCTCTATATTATAATCTGAAAGTTTATATAAGTCCGTTGGGGAAACAGTGGTGTTATTGGATAAGGTATGAATATACTGGTAGGTACTGCTAACTCCTCCTTTTACAGAAAGGTCATCATTTAAAAAGTACCTTGCCGTAAATCGGTATTCCAGTCCGGAATAGGTTTTAATGAACTCATTATCATCATACTGCCTTTGGTCTATCAATGATGCTTCACTTCTTGGCTGATCTTCCGCGTAGATATTTACGGTATCAGGGCCCATAGAATTGAATACGGAGAACCTTAGACCCGCATTGAGAATAAACTTATCTGAAACCTCAAATTCATCAGAAAAATAAACAGCAGACTCCAAACCTCTCTCTTCGCTAAGTCGCTGACTCTGTACACTGAAATCATTCCCAAGGGGATCTACACTTCCAGGGTTCAGGGAATAGAATTTGGAAGATAGACCATAGTTAAAGGAATGCTGATTATTGATCTTATGTTCAAAGTCCATCATTAATTGGGTGTCATTGATCTGAAATCCAGACACAAACCCGTTATTATCAAAACCATTGTCAAACTCAATATTGAATTTGTAGTCACTGTTAGTGATCGCAATCTTACCCGTAAGATCACTATTGAGTTCCTTTTTATAGGAAACCGAGAACATCCTGTTCTGGTATGCGAACAATGAATCTGAGGTGATACTGAACTTATCATCACTAAAATATCCCGTGGCATTGATCTCGGAATCCTCATTGATCCTGTGATTGTACTTTGCTATAAGATCATAAAAGGAAGCCTGTGAGTTTTTCAGGGACTCCTCATCAAGATTTTGTAAAATCCAGTCAGAATAAGTAGCCCTTCCTCCAAGGATCAATGAAGATTTATCCTTCACCACAGGAATTTCGAGTGCCAGGTTGCCAGTTACAGGGCCAATGGACCCTTCTCCTGAAAATTCTCTTGCATTTCCTTCTTTGGTCTGTATATCGAAGACTGAAGAAAGCCTGCCTCCGTATTTCGAGGGAATTGTTCCCTTATAAATATCTACCATCCCTGTTGTAAAAGGATTCAGTGCTGAAAATATTCCGAAAAAATGGTTTGGATTATAGAGTACTGCGTCGTCAAGGAGGATAAGGTTCTGGTCTGCCCTTCCTCCACGAATATTAAACCCGGAAGAACCTTCCCCGGCTTTGGATATACCTGGTAAAGTAGTAGCTACCTTAAGAAGGTCCCTTTCCCCCAGTACCAGAGGAATGGTTTTTATTTCCTGAGCGGTAAGTTGTGATACCCCTGCGAAAGGTTGTTTTACGTTCTTATTGGATTCAGATTCAACGATAACCTCATTAAGCTGTTCAAGATCCTCGGTGAGCTGGAAATCAAGATTACCATCGTTATAGATCACCAATCTTTTTGTGATTATGGCATTACCCATAGATCTTGTTGAGATAAGGTGTATCCCAGGACGAAGATTGATAGAATAATATCCCTCTTCGTTAGTCACCGTACCAATATTCTCATTTTCAAATACTACAGATACGTTGGACAAAGGCCTTCCGGTCTTTGCATCTGTAATCCTACCGGTAAGTGTGAATCGGTTCTTTTTTAAACTCTGATCTTCCTTCCCGATCTTAACTGTTTCTATACTTCCTGATGTTTCGGTCTCATAAAAAAGTGGAGTGCTTTCCTCTTCTTCATTGCCCTCGGCCATTCTCACCTCTTCCTCTCCTTCACTGAAGAAACCTTGAGAAAAGTCATCATAGATAACACTGTTTTCGGTAAGGATGACACGGCCGTTATCCATTTTATAAAAGTTAATTACAGTGCCCTGGAAAACAGAATTTAATATAGATTCAAGGCTGGCATTTTCATAATTACCGGAAACAGGTTCTTCCGGCAGCCAACGCTTAAGGTAAAAGAATTTATAACCGGTTTTTTGTTCTAATTCAAGCAGTACATCTTCTACTTTCTTATTTTCGAACTGAATGCTTATCGCTTCTGATTCCTGGGCAAGGACATTAAAACTAAATAGAAAGCAAAAGCTTAGGAGTAGTATGTTCTTCATTAAAATTCCTGATTTTTTGTACATGGTAATCCGGCAACCAATGTTCCCAAACCTTTCATATAATTATCCAGATTTTGTTTTTTCATTCTTCGGTTACTGTCCTTGAAATCTTCAATCCTATCGGCGCAGGAAGGAAGTTCATCTTTAAGGATATTGATCTCGGCTTTTACATAACCAAGGTCTTCCCTATATAAAATATATTCATTGTCCATTTCTTCAAACTCGTATGAAGAAAGCTGTCTTTCCCTGATTTCCCGGGCTTTTAATCGAAGCTTCTTAAACACCATCACTCCATTAAGATCCAGGATCACTTCGTGGTAACCTGATTCAGGTTTGTTTCCGGTAGAGATGTTGCGAAAGTGATGTCCCGAGATCGTAAATCCCTGTACTTTTTCCTTTATAAGTTCCATGATCAGACTTCCATTAATATTTTCATCGAGTTTAGCAATTAGCCTGTCGCTGAAAATATCATATTTAAGACCTATGCCGTAGAATTCCTGGCCATCATACACAAGATCACCATCAATATAATCACGTTGTAAAAAGAACTGGTGCTGTCCCCTGCTTCGATATTGCTCAATATATTCCACCCCATTTAAGAGGGAAGAATTGGTATATCCGGTAAGGGAATCGTAAACCTTTAAAAGGTCTCTCGTGTAATCTTTAGATTGAGCAGTAATTGCCGAACTAAAAACTAGAAAGACCAATAAAAATACATGGGGTATTTTCATAAGAAGAAGCTAAATGATAATTTTTTCCTAAAAAATGAGCCTAAAAGTAATAATTCTGGTCGAAGAATTCACAAAAATATTGTCTATTGGAAATTGGATAACTCCTAAAATTTAAAGGATTAAAAGTGTTTTATCTTCAACATTCTGATTTAAAACAGTTTATTAAAAAAAAGTTGTAACTCTAATGACTAAAAAAAATCAAGGTAGTTTTATTAAACTGATTGAAATCATTGAAATAAGAGCCAATCCTGTAATTTATCGCGTTAATCTATGGGCTAATTTTCATATCAACGATTATAATTTCAAAATAAACGATCTGAACCAATAAAACTTAATAGTTGTTCTTAGCAGCATTTATTAAATTGCATGAAATTCTGAAATTTATGAGTAACTATAAACCGGACGATAATCGTTATGAAAAAATGAAGTATCGCCGCTGCGGAAAGAGCGGAATTAAGCTACCTTTAATCTCACTAGGATTATGGCATAACTTTGGAGATAATGACGATTTTGATAACGCCAGGAAGATTTTAAGGATCGCCTTTGATAATGGGATCACACATTTTGACCTTGCCAATAATTATGGACCTCCATATGGTTCCGCAGAAAAGAACTTTGGTAAGATCTTTCTCGAGGACTTTAAAGATTACAGGGATGAATTGATCATTTCAACCAAAGCAGGATGGGATATGTGGCCCGGGCCTTATGGTAATTTCGGCTCAAGGAAATATCTTATCGCGAGCCTGGACCAGTCCCTAAAAAGGATGAATCTGGATTATGTGGACATCTTCTACCATCACAGGCCAGATCCTGATACCCCACTGGAGGAGACCATGGGTGCTCTGGACCAGATCGTTAAACAGGGAAAAGCCCTTTATGTAGGAATATCCCAGTATAACCCAGAGGATACTGAAAAAGCTGCCAAAATTCTAAAAGAGCAGCGAACTCCTTTCCTTATTCACCAACCCAGGTATAATATGATGGACCGTTGGGTAGAGGATGGTTTACTGGATACTCTTGAAAAAATTGGAATAGGAAGTATTGTATTCTCTCCTCTGGAACAGGGAATCCTGACCTCTAAATACCTACATGGAATACCGGAAGATTCAAGAGCTGCCACAGAGGGAAGTTATCTCGATAAGTCCCAGATCACCGATGAAGTGGTGAACCAGGTGCAGGAATTAAATAAGATCGCCGAATCCAGGGATCAAAGCCTTGCCCAGATGGCAGTAGCCTGGTTATTAAAAGACGAAAGGGTTACTTCTGTATTAGTAGGTGTGAGTAAGGTTGCCCAGCTAAAGGACAATATCGCTGCAATTCAGAATGTTCAATTTAGTGAAGACGAACTGAAAAGGATAGACGATATACTGAATAAGTAATATATAAGCTGGAGGTTATTCTATGTATACCTCCAGCAATTCTGCTTTTTCTCCTTGGATACTTACTATATCTGCCAAAGCAGGAATCAGCAGACTTTGTCCCTTTTTTAGAGACTCCGATCTACCATTCATTTCGATCTTGCATTTTCCCTCCACGCACATATAGATCACAAAAGAATCCAGGGTGGAATAATCCTTTTCCAACCTGCCTTTTACTGGTAAGAAATTAGTGGTAAAATATTCGCAGGAAGCAATTTCAGAAGACGTATTTTCCTTTCTCTCGTAGGTTAATTTATAATCATCTTTCTTTTCAAAATCTATGGCATCCAGGGCCAGCGCGGTATGAAGATCCCGTTCATTACCTTCGGCATCCACCCTGTCCCAGTCGTATATACGATAAGTGATATCGGAGGTTTGCTGAATCTCCGCGAGCAATACGCCTCCCCCTATAGCATGCACCTTTCCGGTATTAATGAATACAGAATCTCCTTTCTCAACTTCTTCAAAATTCAGGAGTTCGGTGATCTTTCCATTTTCCAGATATTCCAGGTATTCTCTTTTATCGAGATCCTTATTAAAGCCGATATTCAGTTTTGAGCCTTCGTCGGCCTGCATCACATACCACATTTCAGTTTTCCCGAATGAATTATGCCGCTGTCTGGCCAGTTCATCGTTTGGATGTAATTGTACCGAAAGATCGGTCTTGGCGTCTATGAATTTGATCAGAAGCGGGAAATCATCTCCAAATTCCTTATAGATCTTCTCTCCAACTAAATCTGATTTGTATTCAGCGATAAGCTCTTTAAGGTTTCGACCGCTCTCTTCACCATTGGAAACCACAGAAATATTCCCTTCTACCCCTGAAATCTCCCAACTTTCGCCTACCTGGTCTCTGTTTGTATCCTTATTCAGGAGATCCCTTAATTTTTTTCCTCCCCAAATTTTATCAAGCAGGATAGGTCTGAACTTAATGGGATAATTGATCATTCTTTATTCTTTTTTTATTAAATACAGGCCTCTGTACAATCGGTCCTTATGTTTATTCCCTACCGGGTTCATATCTATTTCATCGAGTTTTTCCACAGATCTGTCTGAAAAAACCTGTTTCATTTCAGGGGCTTCCTCTTCCGTTGCCAATAACAGGAACTTGTCCACTGAAGGTTTCCTGTAGGATTCGCCTTCTTTAAGAACGGGGATCGGTTTGCCGTATTCCCATATGATCTCCGGGGTAAAGCCTCTGAACTCATAAACGGGTAGGTTTTCATTTTTCCTGTATTTATCTACAATCCTAATGCTTTTATAATCAGGATTGCTCTCTACCTTTTCGGCCATTGGCAGACCAAAGAAAACGATTACGATTATAAACCAGACACTTAAATAAAAAACAGGTTTTATCTTTTTCTTTCCGAGATAATACAATATCAATCCACCTATTGTTACAAGGCTTATGGAAGTAAGAGTAAACCAGGAGAATAGCTCATTAAGGCTCTCTCCAAAATAGAACATTCCTGCTACGGGAAATGCAAGCCCAATGATAGCAATGAGACCAAAATTAAAATAAACGATCCAGAATTCCTTTTTACGCATCATGTCAAACCTTCTGAAAAGATATTCTATATAAAAACCTGTATTCATTGCCATTGGTATAAGTACAGGCAACAAGTATCTCGATTTTTTTTCAGGAATTATGGATAGAAGCACTACTGCGGCAAGCGTCCACCACAAGGTAAATTTGTAGGCCTTATTGTTGAACACTCTGTTCTTAAGGTAAGGGTATAACAGGGCAACAAAAGAGGGTATGGTCCAGAGACCGCTTTGTATGAAAAAGCTCCAGTAATAATAGAAAGGCCTTACGTTGTAATCCAGCCATCTACCTGCTTCCTTATCAGTGATTCTGGTCACGGCATTAGTATCGAAAAAGTAAACGTAAAGGCTCCAGGAGCCTGCAACCACAAACGCAACCAGGATCATTAGGACAAGTGGTTTCCATAATCTTTTTAAATTCCTGTATTTATAGATTACTCCGTAGGCGATTAGGAAAGGTAAAAAGAGTGCATACATGGAAACGGGACCCTTACTAAGAAAAGAACATCCAATAAGCAAACCTGCGATAAGGGCATTGCGATACTTCCTTGTATTCTCCTGAAAAAGCTTGTACATGGAATAAATAGCCATGATCATATAAGCATGAGTATGGATATCCCATTGTCCGTCTCTTCCAGAATAAAGGATATAAAAAGAAGTCGCTGCGATAAGTCCGGAAATAAACGCATATTTCCTTTTCGCACTTATCTTCAAAGACAATTTATAGATGAATATTACCGTCAATGTACCCATTATCGCAGCGGGTAACCTAAGCGCAAAAAGACTTTTCATCCCGAACAGCAGCATGGAGATCGCTGTCATCCATGTGGGGAGTGGCGGTTTTTCATACCTCGGTTCATCATTAAGGGTTGTGAAGATCCAGTGGTCCAGGTTTATCATTTCCCGGGCAGTAACAAAATTACGTGCCTCCATTATATTTACTGTAAGTGCATCAAGATTTACGAAGAAGATAGCACCGCATACCAGTAACAGTAAAAGAAGATAATTATCCTTTAACTTCATTTTTCTGAATATAAATGTTTCTAATATACATAATCACGCCAAAACCATGACCTGCCAGTAATACCGGGTCTTCCCTAAGTACGGCATAGACCAGAATAAGTCCGGAACCTATTAGACTTAAGACCCAGAAACCTATTGGCAAGGTAGATATTTTCTTTCGCTCGGAATATACCCATTGGTAGATAAATCTAAGGGTAAAGATAAGTTGGGCTATAGAGCCAAGCATGAGCAACCAAAAGGGAATTTCGTCGTTCCTGAAAAGTTTAGCCGCATTATACTCATCGTTATTGAATCCGTAAATCACGATAAGGACAGGGAATATCCATAGAAATATCCTTAAGTATTTATGGAACTTATCCCATTGTCCCTGCAGTTGCAGATTTCTTATATAAATAAAATAGGTAAGTGCCTGTCCCAGCATTATGGCGAAATCATCTCTTAAATATCCATAAAGAAAAAGCAGGAAAGACGCCAGCAGACTCATTTGCCAGAAGATCACCGGAGTGATGATCCTTTTGTTCTTTTCAGATAATAGCCATTGAAGGATCATCCGGCCGGAGAACATCAACTGAGCCAGGAATCCAAGGCCGTAGACGAGCCAATCACTCATCCTTTTCTGCTACTTTATAATTTATGTATGATTTTCGCATCCAGACATAAGCGAAACAATCCAGCAAAGGGCCCATGAACCTGTTTTTGAAACTATACTTCGATTCTCCGGCAAGTCTTGGATAATGTGGGATCTCTACTTCTTTTATCTTCCCGTCCTGAAGAAGTATCATGGCAGGAAGGAAACGCTGCAAGCCTTTGAACATAGGGATCTGCCTGGCATAGGAAGTTTTGATGATCTTAAGCGGGCATCCGGTATCGTGCATAAAATCTTTCGTAAAGAAATTTCTTACGGCATTGCCTACTTTAGAGGATATCCGTTTAACTAAGGTGTCTCGCCTCTCCTTTCTCCATCCGGTAACCAGTTCGTATTCGGAAGCAAAGGCTAATAATTTTTCAAAATCCTCGGGATGTGTTTGCAGGTCTGCATCAAGATAACCAAGAAGATCGGTATCCGTATGATCAAAGGCAGCCTTTAACGCGGCACCCTTTCCAAAGTTCCTTTCAAAGATCAGGTAAAAAAAATGCGGATTATTCTTACAAAAGTCCCTTATGAGGGAAGCACTTGAATCGCTGGAACCGTCATCGACAAGCAGGACCTTTGATCTTTTTGAAGATTTATCAAGATAATCCCTAAGCTTAATAAAAAGATCAGGAAGGCATTCTTCCTCGTTGAAAACGGGAACGATTATAGTGAATTCATAGTTCATGCCTTCGCGAAAATTTCATCATATAGGTCCCATACACGATCATTGGTCTTTATAACCGTTTTTACGGTAAAAGTATCGGAATTGCGTTTTAGCGAATAGAAGTATTGATCTCCTTTTTTTATTTCAGAAAAAGGAGTGATTACTAACATGAATTCAGGCATAGTTATGATCTAGAAACTTTTCGGCTAAATTAAGACAATTTTAGAAACTGTTAGAATTGTACTTAATCGATTAATACTGTCTTTTATAGATTTTTCTAACAGGTTTAGGGCTTAATTATCAATTACTTATATATTTGTTCTGCCAAATCTATTTAATTGACCTGCTTGGCTGACCAAATTTTTGAAGTTATGCTAAAGCAAAAAGAGTACATACTTAATACTGAAGAGGACTTTAAGCAGATAGAATCTGTAAAGGAGCTTGTTCAGGAAATGCACGATTCAGGAAATTTTTTCAATCTTTCCCTGAAAACCCTTGAGCTAATCCGAAGGTTCAATAACCTTTTCATTGATTATTTTAAAAAGGGTAATGAATCGTCCAGCGTTTTCAATCAGCTGGTTGTAACCGCTAAAAACCTTGAAACCGAACTGGTAAGAGGAAATTAATTAATTCCTTTTTCACTGATAATCAAAAACTTCCTTTTTGGAAGTTTTTCTTTTTTTAGGGAATGTTCATTTTTGAAGAAAAATCATTGTTTTATTTATAAAGAGGTTTATATTTGCAACCGCAAAAACGGTCGAGTAGCTCAGCTGGATAGAGCATCTGCCTTCTAAGCAGACGGTCACAGGTTCGAATCCTGTCTCGATCACGAAAAGTCACGCCAAAAGCGTGGCTTTTTTGTTTATACTTCCCTCCTATTTTATTTTCACATTGCTTTATTAGGCTTTCTTAAAGTATTGTCAAAAGATAGAAATCATGCTGTATTAGCTTATAATCTTCATAACTTTAAAAGGAAACGTGCTTTAATCAAATAATAAATTACTAAGGGATAGCGACTTAACTAAAGTTGTCCCGATAAGATTTTTTAAATGATGCTGAAAATACCAGATTTATCAAAAAAATCTATTGAGCGTATTTTAACAATTCTGGAAGAAGAGAAAGAGATCAGCTGTACTTTACCAGGAAAGGGTGTTTTGCATATTGAAAAAGAATTGCCTTACCTGGTGATCTATCGGAGAAAGGAAAATGATAAAGGAACCAGGAGGTTCGTTACCAATGAATCTTCTTATCTTATTATCGGTCATTCCGACTTCGAGGATTATAAAGATTTATTGTTTGCCCTATCGGATAAATTATCTGCAAGATTCAAGTCGTACCTGCTATTTGAGATCTATTCTGGCAAACAGGATTCCAAAACGGTAAAAATTAAAGGTCCAGCACAAAGATTGCCTTCGGCTCTTGATTCTTTAAAAGAAGATTTTTTAAAGATCAATTCAGAATTCTCTGGGATATACATCGATGCTGACATCTATGATACACCTCACAGACAAGCAGATAATGATCCGGACCTAATGGACGTTCAGGATGCAAAAAAATGTGGTGCTGTAGTTGTTGGTCTTGAACTACCTCCCATCTACAGGAACGAGGAAAATAAATTATATCCTGTCTTTTTCAGAAATTTTAAGGATTATCTGATAAAAGCTATTCATCGCTCCTTCTTTGAATTTATAAGGGTCCAAACCTCAGGCGGTGTTTCCAGTTATAATGCCCTAGGAAGAAAGTACCTAAAAGAGATCGTATTTGATATCGACAAGCAGCTGGCCGATATCGAAAGATCCTATCAGTTCTTATGGCTCGTATCACCCTCGAATATCCATGAGATCAAAAATGAATTCTTTAAAAGTAACTATGAGCATGTAATGGATTATCATTACAGGCTATTACCGGTAGACCCAGATGTCCTTAAAAGAAGGCTATATAATTTAAAACTTGAAGATATAGACGATCCAGCCATGTCTTATCTCTTTCGTGAAAAACGGGAAGAACTCGATATGCAGATCACCATGTTAAGTGAACGAGGTACCAAGAATTTTATGTACGACAGTATTCGCTTATATAAAGGGGTAGAAAACAATCTATGTGAGAAGGCCCGGGATATTTTAAGTAAAGTAGATGAAGATGAGAACGAACATGACGGACATTTACTTGACTCCAAAGCCTTCAGCAGCCTGGCGCGAAAGGAATTCGCCTATTTCCGGAAACAGGATGAAAGTTTTAGTTGTAAGGTCCATATCCGGAAAGATGTAAATGTAATGATGGTCTCACAGGGAGAGCTTTATATCCCCGAAGATTATAAGATGAGTAAAATAGAAGCTGAAGCGCTTATACAGCATGAAGTGGGTACTCATGTACTTACCTATTACAATGGAAGCAGCCAGCCGTTACAGCAGTTAAGTATAGGTCTGGCAGATTACGACCCTTTACAGGAAGGTTTGGCCGTTATGTCTGAATTCATGGTAGACGGCCTTACTGCAAACAGGTTGAGAATTCTGGCAGGGCGAGTGATTGCAGGAGAAGCTTTAATGGAAGGCGGGGATTTTCAGGAAATCTTCAGGCTATTAAAAACCGAATATGGTTTTACCGCCGAACGAGCCTTTAATATCACTTCCAGGATAATGCAGGGTGGTGGTTTTATGAAAGATATTATCTACTTAAAAGGTTTGGTCCTTCTTAATGAACACTTGCGAAATGGAGGTGAATATGAACCTCTTCTAGCAGGGAAATACGGCATAAAACATACCGGTATCATAAAAGAACTTACCGACCGTAAAGTATTAAAACCGGTAAAGATCAAACCGAGCTACCTGCACAGCGAAAAGATGTATAAAAAATTAGAATTAATCAGGCAGGGATTAAGCCTGCCGCAAATGGTATGTTAGATGAAAATATGTTTTGTATTAAATAATGTTGAAAGTGAAACCAATGGAACTTCTATTGCCTTAATGAGCATGGCGCATGAGAGAGGGCATGAAGTTTATGCCATGGGAGTTGGAGATTTCAGTTTTCATCACGATGCCCCTATAAGTATTAACGCCACAACGGTGCCTAAGGAAACCAAATACAAATCTCCGGCAAAGTTCCTTAAAGCGCTACAGGGAAAGAAAGCCGTAAAAAAGAAAATTGATAGCACAAGCCTGGATGTGTTGTTCATCAGGAACAATCCTACAGAAGAAAAAGGAAGGGCCTGGGCCGAACAGGCTGGGGTTGCATTTGGGAGAATGGTGCAGCAGCAGGACATCCTTGTTTTAAATGATGCTTATGCGCTTTCTCATGCATTTATCGATAAATTATATTTTGAGGAATTACCACAGGAAATAAAACCAGATTCAATAATAACAAGAGATAAGGAACAATTACTGGAGTTCTGGGAAAAACAGAACAAGAAAATGGTCCTTAAACCTCTTGAAGGTTCCGGAGGGCAGGATGTTTATCTTATCGATGAGCACGAGAAAAATGTGAATCAGATCATCGAGCACTTAAGTTCTCAGGGATATGTTATAGCACAGGAATTTCTCCCTGCCGTAAAAGACGGTGATGTAAGAGTTTTACTGCTGAATGGGAAGATCATGGAGAAGGATGGACAGAAGGCGATCATCCGAAGAGTGGCCGGAGAAGGCGAATTCAGAAGTAATTTTAAACTAGGGGCCACTGCCGATAGCAGCGATCTGACTCCAGAAATGCAACGTATCGTAGATTTGACTGCGCCTAAACTAATCAGGGATGGATTATTTTTCGTTGGTCTGGACATCGTAAAGGACAAACTCATAGAGATTAATGTACTTAGCCCTGGGGGGATGGAAAGATTTGGAGACATAGGGCTTCCGCCATTTACAGATTATGTGATAGAATCTATAGAAAAGAAAATCGAATACAAAAAGCTATATGAAGGCCAATTATCCAACAGGACACTGGCAACAATGGATTAATTATGAACGAAAGACTTAATGAAGAAATACCAAGGATTATAGGAAAGTACACCTCTGGTAAAGAAGGCCCTCTACTTTTTGTAACCGCAGGGATACACGGAAACGAACCAAGCGGTGTTGAAGCCCTGGAAACAGTTTTCGAAGAACTTGATAGAACCAAACCTGAAATTAAAGGCACAGTTTTAGGAGTTGCAGGAAATAAGGCAGCTTTGAACCAGAACAAAAGATATATTGATGAGGATCTTAACCGTACATGGACCAAAGAAAATATTAAGAAAGGAAAGATAGACTCTCACGAAAAAAAGGAGATGTTCGAGATCATTGATATCCTGAAGGAATATCCTGAAAAGGACTTCACCAAACGTTATTTCCTTGATTGCCACACTACCTCCTCTCCCAGCCTGCCATACGTTTCAGTACAGGTGGTCAACGATAATGATGAATGGGCACACAAGTTCCCAACCTATATCATCCGTGGATTCAGCGATATTATCACCGGGGATATAGATCATTATCTAAGCAGGATAGGAATGACCGGATTTGTTTTCGAAGCAGGTCAGCATACGGATAAAACCTCTGTAGAAAACCACGAAGGCGTTATCTGGCTTGCCCTAAAGGAGGCCTGTGATCTGGAACTAAGTAAAATTTCAACTTATCCGGAATGTGTGGACCGTTTTGCAAAAAAGAACGCCCCACCCCAGAAGACCTTTAAGATCGTCTATCGTCACGGACTGGAAGATAGTGATATTTTCGAAATGGAACCCGGTTATGAAAACTTCCAGAAGATCAGAAAAGGAGAATTGCTGGCAAAGCAAAACGGGAACGAACGACGTGCACAGCGCCTCGCTCGCGAGCTCCTCTATCCGACCCGCCACCCGCTCCCCCTGGCGGGTGCCCCGCTCCAGGTAGGGCCTCCACGACTCCAGGCGGGGCACCGCCTCGGGCACCGGTACCGCCACCTGTCGATGGGGTCGTCCATGTCGATCCGTACCGGACGCCTCCTGTCGCCGTCTGCGCTTCCGTCGTCGCCGTGCGTCGGAGGCTGCATTCGCCCGTGGGGCCACGGGC
>CAYWAB010000025.1:0-21845 GCA_964456105.1 uncultured Christiangramia sp.
GGTTCAAAATATCTTTTTGAAAACAACTACCTCCAAAACCAACTGAAGATTTCAGGAATTTTGATCCTATACGGGAATCCATCCCCACGGCTTTGGCATCTTCATTTACATCTGCTCCGGTTTTCTCACAAAGCTCGCTCATGTCATTGATACTGGAAACCCTTTGCGCTAGAAAAGCATTGGCCGTTAATTTTGATAATTCAGAAGACCAAACATTGGTGGTAAGGATTCGTTCTCTTGAAACCCAATGTGCATAAACATCGACAAGGGCTTCCACTGCTTCTTTTCCTTTATCAGTATCAATATCGCCTCCAATAAGAACTCTATCGGGATCCATTAGATCTTCTACCGCTGTTCCTTCTGCAAGGAACTCGGGATTAGAAAGGATCTGGTAATTCACTCCGTTTCCAGTATTGTCCAGTATATTCTTAAGCGCTTCAGCAGTCCTTACCGGTAGTGTCGATTTCTCAACAACTATCTTATCTGTTTTAGAGACCCGGGCTATTTGTCTCGCGCAAAGCTCGATAAATTTTAGATCGGCTGCCATTCCCTTTCCTATTCCGTAGGTCTTAGTAGGGGTATTTACCGAAATGAAGATCATTTCAGCTTTATCTATAGCTGCATCCACATCCGTTGAAAAGAAAAGATTTCTTCCTCTGGCTTCTTCTACAACTTTAGAAAGACCCGGTTCGTATATCGGGATATTTTCTACATCCTCATCATTCCAGGCGGCAATCCGCTTTTCATTTATATCTACTACAGTTACATTGATCTCAGGACATTTTTGTGCTATAACGGCCATGGTTGGACCTCCAACATATCCTGCTCCTATGCAACAGATATTCTTAATTTTCATTATTGTCTTTTAAACTATCTTAAATTATAATTTTCGATTGCATTTATCACCAAGAACTCCTTTTACATCATACACCACAGCACCTTCAGCCTTTAATTGTTCTAAATCGAGATCTAAAAATTCTTTGTGGGCAACTGTAAGAACAATACCATCAAACTTTTCCTTTGGAATTTCCCTGGTGGTAGTAAGTCCGTATTCATGTTCAACCTCATCCGGATTAGCAAGCGGATCATAGATGGTTAAATTAACCCCATACTCCTCAAGATTCTTAATAACATCAACAACCTTTGTGTTTCTAACGTCCGGGCAATTCTCTTTAAAAGTGATACCAAGCACCAGAATATTTGCCCCTTTGACTTTAAGGTCATTCTGGAGCATTAGTTTCACCACTTCACCAGCGACATATTGTCCCATACTGTCATTCATTCGTCTACCAGCAAGTATAATTTCCGGATGGTATCCTATCTCCTGAGCCTTTTGAGCCAAATAATAAGGATCAACTCCAATACAATGTCCTCCTACAAGACCGGGTCTGAATGGCAGAAAATTCCATTTTGTCCCCGCGGCTTCCAGCACATCGTGGGTGTCAATTCCCAGCATATTGAAGATCTTTGCCAGTTCATTTACAAAAGCTATATTGATATCTCTTTGTGAGTTTTCAATAACTTTTGCAGCTTCAGCAACTTTTATAGTCGGTGCCAGATGAGTTCCGGCAGTAATGACTGAAGCATAAAGGTCGTTTACAATTTTTCCTGCTTCCGGAGTAGATCCGGCAGTAACTTTTAAAATTTTCTCTACTGTATGTTCTTTATCCCCTGGATTAATTCTTTCTGGGGAGTATCCTACAAAGAAATCCTCATTAAATTTTAATCCGCTTACCCTTTCAAGAACCGGCACACATTCTTCCTCGGTTACCCCGGGATAGACCGTAGACTCATATATTACAACATCTCCTTTTTTAAGTACTTTCCCAACAGTTTCACTGCTTTTATATAGCGGAGTGAGATCTGGTCGGTTATTCTTATCTACCGGGGTTGGAACCGTCACCACATAAAAATCGCAATCACTCATCTGGTTTAATTCTGTGGTACAGAAAAGTCCATTTTCTGAAGAATTATTTTGCTTTAATACAGATTTCAAAAGGTCTCCTTCTACCTCCAGAGTAGAATCCTTTCCTTCCATTAATTCATCTACTCTTGGTTGATTAATATCAAAACCAACTACAGGATATTTTGTTGCAAACAATCTGGCTAGAGGTAAACCCACATAACCCAGACCAATTACTGCTATTTTCTTATTTTCTATCATTATTGGTTATAAGTCTTTAGATCAGACTATTTATTTTAAATTTTTCCAATACCATTTTACAGCCTCTTTTAATCCATCTTCAATTCGATAAGTTGGATTATACCCAAGAAGTTTTTTAGCTTTTTCTATAGAAGCCAAAGAATGAGGAATATCACCTGGACGATTTGGACCGTGTTTAACTTCAATATTTGCGATCTCAGGATCATACGCTGAAAGGTACCTCTTTAAAAGTTGAGTTAATTCTTTCAAATCTGTCCTATCACCAACTGCAGTATTATAAACTTGGTTCAAAGCCGACTCATTTTCTGTTGTTAGAGACAGTAAATTCATTTGAATTACGTTGTCTATGTAGGTGAAATCCCTTGAATAAGTACCGTCACCATTGATCACCGGACTTTCGTGCTTCATAAACTTCATTACAAATTTAGGAATTACCGCTGCGTAAGCACCTTTTGGATCCTGTTTACGTCCGAATACGTTGAAATAACGTAAACCTATTGTATTCAATCCATAAGAATCATGAAATATCTCTGCATATAATTCGTTGACATACTTTGTGATCGCATAAGGAGATAAGGGTTTCCCTATTTTATCTTCGATCTTAGGAAGGCTTTCAGAGTCACCATAAGTAGATGAACTTGCCGCATAAACAAATCTTTTTACTCCGGCATCTCTGGCTGCTACCAGCATATTCAAAAAACCGGAGACATTCACCTCATTACTGGTAATAGGATCCTTAAGCGATCTGGGAACTGATCCTAACGCGGCTTCATGTAATACATAATCGATTCCCTCACAAGCCTTATTGCAGATTTTCAGATCACGAATATCACCTTCTATCAATTGAAAGTTTTCGTGATCCATAATATTGTCAAGATTTTTCCTGTGTCCTGTAGAAAAATTATCCAGACAGGTGACACGTGCCCCTAATTGCAGAAGGCTTTCACAAAGGTTTGAGCCAATAAAGCCTGCTCCACCGGTAACAAGGACTGTTGAAGCTGAGATTTTTTCTTTCTGGGATTCAGTAATCAAGCCTTTTTCTTATTTTTTTAACAATTCGCAAATATAAAATATAACTACTCAGAGGACCTATGTACGTTCTTAAACAATTGCCAAAATCCAACATTAAATGGTTAAAATGATTTTTGTACTTCCAGTAAATACTGTCCGTAATCGCTAGAAGCCAGATTATTTGCCAGTTCCTTTAATTTTTCCCTGGATATCCATCCTTTTTTAAAAGCAATTTCCTCCAGGCAAGCGATCTTTAATCCTTGCCTTTTCTCAATTGTTTGAATGAAATTAGCTGCTTCCAGAAGAGAGTCATGTGTACCGGTGTCCAGCCAGGCAAATCCACGCCCCATTAGTTCTACGTTAAGATTTTCCTTTTCCAGATAGTCTTGGTTAACGCTGGTTATTTCCAACTCTCCCCTTTTACTAGGAGTACAATTTTTTGCAACTTCAATAACCGAATTAGGATAAAAATATAAACCGGTTACCGCAAAATGACTTTTAGGTTTTTCAGGCTTCTCCTCAATGCTTAGTGCCTTGCCATTTTCGTCAAAATCCACTACTCCATATCTCTGGGGTTCGTTGACATAATAACCGAATACAGTTGCTTTATCTTGATGATTACAAATATCAACCGCGTTTTTTAGTAAACTACTAATTCCCTGACCATAGAAAATATTATCTCCCAAAACCAGGCACACATTATCCTTTCCGATAAAATCTTCACCGATGATAAAGGCTTCGGCCAATCCATTAGGCTTGGCTTGCTCCGCATAACTTAGGTCCAATCCGAACTGAGATCCATCACCAAGTAACTTTTCAAAATTTGGCAGATCATTAGGTGTCGAAATAATTAAAATCTCCCTGATCCCTGCCAGCATAAGAACAGAAATAGGATAATAGATCATCGGCTTATCATAAACCGATAAAAGTTGTTTTGATACCCCTTTTGTGATTGGATATAGCCTGCTACCGGTTCCTCCGGCAAGTATCATTCCCTTCATAAACTATTCTGAATACTGTTTTTCATAATAATCTCTATACTCACCTGTTGTTATATTCCTCAACCACTCCTCATTGTTGAGATACCAATCCACAGTATTCTCAAGACCCTCTTTGAAATCATGGCGAGGTTTCCATCCCAGCTCATTCTGAATTTTACTGGCATCAATGGCGTATCTTCTATCATGCCCGGGCCTATCCTTTATGTATTTTATCAGTTCTTCAGAGGACTTTGGTTCTCTACCTAATTTGTTATCAAGAATCGAGCATAAAAGTCTGATCACATCTATATTTTGCCATTCATTAAGTCCACCGATATTATAGGTCTCCCCAATTTTTCCATTATGAAAAATCTCATCGATAGCTTCAACATGGTCTAAAACATAAAGCCAGTCTCGCGTATATTTTCCATCTCCATATACCGGAAGCTCTTTATTCTTAATAATATTATGGATCATAAGTGGTATCAGTTTTTCGGGAAACTGATAGGGACCATAATTATTGCTGCAATTGGATATTAAAAATGGAATATCAAAAGTTTCTCCATAGGCCCTTACAAAATGATCTGAGCTTGCTTTGGAAGCGGAGTAAGGAGAATTTGGTGAGTAAGCCGTAGTTTCTTCAAAAAGGCCGGTTTCTCCTAAACTTCCGTAAACTTCGTCTGTACTGATGTGGTAAAACAGTTTATCACCAAAATTGTTTTTCCAAATAGATTTGAAAGAATTCAGTAGGTTCAGAGTTCCAATAATATTAGTTTTCACAAACGACAAAGGATCTGAAATAGAACGATCCACATGAGATTCTGCCGCTAGATGTATTACATTTTCAAATTTATATTCCTGGAACAATCTTTCGATATGAGCTGCATCTGTAATATCAGCTTTTATGAATTCGTAATTTCCTGAATCCTCGACATCTCTTAAGTTTTCGAGGTTTCCTGCATAAGTAAGGGCATCCAGGTTATAGATCTTATAGTCTGGATATTTTTTAACGAAATGTCTTACTACATGCGAACCAATAAAGCCCGCTCCCCCGGTTATTAAAATCGATGTTGCCTTTTTTAGCATATTTTTAAAAATTAGTTGATTCCAGGTGCACCAAACTCGTGGTCACAATCTCTTCTTTGAAATTCCCGGAAATGCCTTTTCCCTCAATTCTTTTATTCAAGAGTTCGACAGCCTTCACACCGATTTCCCTTGGGTGCTGTTCAATATAACTAATGGAAGGCGTCAAAAATTCAGCTACTTCCCTAGGCATATAGCCTATAACTTTCAAGTCTTTAGGTATCTCTATGTTTTCTTCGTAGGCGATTCTGGTGGCCATGATTGTACTTTCAAAATCTGTACAAAGTAAAGCTGAAACTTTCTCTTGGGAAATTAATGTTTTGATCTTGGCTTTTAGGTCCTCTGGTTTTGAAGCTTTTGCAATCCATTTCGACTCCATGTTTTCTAAAGCTTTTTCGTAACCACGAATTCTTAGCTTTCCTACACCAAGGTGGTGAATAGCAGAAGCCAAACCGATTTTATCTAATCCCTTTTTCTGGAAATACCTTGCTGCTTCAATAAAACTTTGTTCATCGTCTATTCCTACTTTATCTGATGGAATCTCAATATTAATCCTATCATATAATACTATAGGAATATCGTAGTCTACCAGCGAGAATAAATGATCATAATCCTGCTTTTTCTGGGTCTCTTCAGAAACAGCTATCAATACTCCGTCAACAAAGCCTGAAGTTAATAGATCACAGATCTGCTTCTCCCGGTCTAAGGATTCATTAGAGATATATGTAATTATCTGAAGCTCCAATTTGTGAGCTTCGGCTTCTATCCCGGAAAGAACCCTCGCGAAAAAACTGTTAGAGATATTTGGAATAACCACCCCTAAAGTTCCGGTTTTACTCTTTTTCAAATTAACCGCAACAGGGTTAGGTCTGTAGTTATGCAAACTTGCCAGTTCTTTCACACGCTCTGCGGTCTTCGGACTAATTTCCGGACTATCATTCAAAGCCTTTGACACGGTAGATACCGAGACATTGAGAAGTTTGGCTAATTCTTTTAAGGTTATTTTACTTTTCATACTGAACCAGTATATTAGGTGCTAAAGTTCAAAAAATTCCTGAAATAGCACAACTAAAGGCAAATTAAGCTTATATTATTCATAAGGACTTTATAATTTTAAAATAAAAGCCCCTAAAATATGAAAATCCCAAAATCCTACTGGTTTTATATTATAGCCGCGATCATTACTATAATTGGCTTTATAACGGGATGGTATTTTTTCCTTTTGCTTGTGTTTCCTCTTGGTCTCTTTAGTTCAGGCAGCGATAAAGAGTAAAATTGGGTTCCGCACTATCTATTCTGCGTTAAACTTATCCTAAACAACTCCCTGTATTTGCGAAAATGAGGCATTCACACTAATTTAAAAATGAAATAAAATTCAAGAAAAATGAAAGATTACGGAACGTTGTCACAGGCTATCAATAAACTGAAGCTAGAAGAAGGTTATGAACATGATTTTAATCTTCTCGACGAAAAGATAGAGTTGAAATCCAAAAAAGAATCTTTTGGTGTTGAGGAATTTGAAGTAGATAAAGTGCTAAGATTTGAGGGCATGAGCAATCCAGATGATAATGCCATTCTTTATGCAATCACTACAACTAATGGGAGAAAAGGAGTATTAGTTGACGGATATGGAATTTCCAGCGGACAAATTTCTAAAAAAATGCTCAAAAAACTTGACCTGAAGGATCATCGTCCTATAAACTAATTAGGTTCCGTTAAACTTCTATTAAATTAAGTTCCCATATTGGGCAAACTATATAATCATTATATTTTTGTATAGAAATAAAAAAAAGAATAAATAAAAACTATGAACTATTTAGGTTTGGATACAAAAAAAACAAAGAAGACTGTAGAAGAGTTAAATACACTTTTAGCAGATTATCATCTTTATTACCAAAAACTAAGAAATTTTCATTGGAATATAATCGGTAAAAATTTCTTTGAACTTCATGAAAAGTTTGAAGAACTTTATGATGATGCAAAATTAAAGGTTGATGAAATTGCAGAGAGAATATTGACTCTTAGATTTCAGCCAACCAGTAATCTTAGTGATTATTTAAAAAATTCTAATCTTAAGGAATCCCCCTCAAAATTATCTGATAAAGAAATGATCGAGATATTATTGGAAGATCATGGCCTCTTGCTAAAACAAATGAGAAAAGTAGTGGAGACTGCTGACGAAGCCAAAGACGAGGGGACTATAGATCTTATAGGTGAATACATTCGTGAACTTGAAAAAACCAGCTGGATGCTGGATGCATGGAAAATGAAAACAAAAGAAAACCATAAGGTTTTAGATAATTAATAAATCTATAGATGGAAGAATTTGATGTGCAAGAATCAATAAATGGAATAGGAAGTAAATTAGGCGGATGGCTGGATTCTTTAATCCTCAATCTGCCTAATTTTCTTTTGGCTGTATTAGTATTTATCCTGTTTATCTTCATTGCGAAATATACAGGTAAAATTTTTGACCGGTTATTTCGGGGAAGAATTAAACAGGATTCAATTAGGTTAATGACGGTTAAGGTCATTAAAGCTTTGGTGATCCTGATTGGCTTTTTTATAGCTTTAGGACTTCTCAACCTCGACAAGGTATTAACATCTGTACTCGCAGGTGCCGGGGTAGCCGGTCTTGCAATCGGTCTGGCATTACAAGGAACATTAAACAATACTTTTTCCGGTTTAATCTTAAGTTTTCTACCGGAATTACAGATTGGTGACTGGGTAGAAACTAATGGTTTCGCTGGTACGGTAACGGAAATAAACCTGAGAAACATTGTAATCAAGCAGTCTGATAATAACTATGTAGTGATTCCAAATTCCAAGATCATTGAAGAACCATTCAAGAATTTTTCAAGCACTTCACGCTCCAGGATATTTGTGAACTGTGGCGTTGGATATGAATCAGACCTTGAAATGGTAAGGGATCTTACTTTAGATGTTATCAAAGATAAATTCCCTCAGCGAGGAAATGAGGAAGTTGAATTTCTTTACACCGGATTTGGTGATAGTTCGATAGATTTTGTAGTAAGATTCTGGACAGATGTTACCAAGAACAGGGATATAATCGGAGCTCAGCATGAAGCAATTCTTACCATCAAGAAGGCTTTCGATTCCAAAGGAGTCAACATTCCTTTCCCTATCAGAACTATCGATTTTACTAATCAGCTTTCTATTAAGAAGAATAGCGATTAAGCTAAATCTTATTTCAAATAAAAAAACCGGCTTAGTGCCGGTTTTTTTATTTATCAGAATTTAAATCTGAACTGAAATTCGAATCTAGGCCCTTCACTTCCGGCAAACAAACTTAAAGTTCCGCTTAATGCTTCAGAGCTGTTGATCCAGAGGCCGCCACCATAGCTGTCATGCCAGCGTTTGCTATCCTCCTCATCGATCCATACCCGGCCGAGATCATAGCCTGTGTAAACACCCATTTGTAAAGGTAGAAAACCAGTATCCCACTTATCAAAAGAATACCTAAGATCCGCTCCAGTTCCAAAGGCTCCTTTACCAGTATATCGTGCAAGCCTGTATCCTCGAAGTCCATTTTCTGCTCCTAAGCTCGCGGCCTGATAGAATTCATACTCATCCCCGATATTCAAATGTAGATCTGCCCTTGTTTTGATCACTAATTTTCTGTTGCGGGTAAGCGCATTATAGAAGCCCATGTAGGTCTTAAAATAGCCGTATTGGCGGTCAGTTTCTGATGTATTCTGCTTCGCACCGAGATTAAGCACAAACCGCATCCCTCGAGTAGGATTCAGAACATCATCATAACTTTCATATTTATATTTAGCATCAAGTCCTGCGAAATATTTTCTTCCGTAAAAATCAGGAACATTTGTATTAAAAACTTCTGAAATGAATCGATCTCTATATTCCTCTACCTGTATACTTTCAAATGAAGTTGTGAAGCCAAAGAAGCTTCCGAAAGGTGTTTTATTTTCGAGGCCTATTTTTGCTGAAATCTCATTAAGACCAACCCTGTTATAATTCATCCCCAATTCGTCCTCGAAGTTGGAGGTTTCATTTCCAAAACCAAAAAAATTAGTGCTCCAATCCGGACTGGTATAATTTACTCCCGCCAAAAGATTATATTCTCCCAGAATTGTTGCGAACTCCCCTTCGTAGTTCAATCTAAAACCATTTGTAGCAGAGTGAAATTCCCCTACAAAAGAATGCTGGGAAGTAAAGGGATTTCTTTTAAATTTATTTACAGACCTCGTCAGTTTAACTTTAGCACTAAATCCTTCATCCGGATTAAAACCAACCTCGGGTAAAATAGAACCTGCCGCATAAGTTCGCTTATCTTTGTCATAGGTATTAATCTCATAATCATCTGTAAATCTAAACTTGGCGCTTCCAGCTTTAGTTATAGTATTTGGCAGAGATTTATGGTCATAGATCTTGATATTTTTACCATAGTCGACAGTATATGAATCATTATTTTTCCCTCCCACTATCCGTATCAGGATTTCAGCAGGGCCTTCGCCGCTAACCAGAATCTTATCCTCTTCGTCCAGACCATAGAGCCAGATCTCTTCCGTTTCCCAGGAATGATAAGTTTTATCACTTAGCTTTTCCCCCTTTTTGCCATTATCGTCTCGTGATATAATGATCCTCGTACTACCGTTTTTAAGCCTTACCACTTCCAGGTAATCTCTTTGATCGGTTGCAGTAACGATAGCTAAATTGGATAAGTGAACATAATATTTTTGGGTGATATCAAGAATGTTATCGCGTCTTCCTTTTAAATTTTTTATCAGTTCATCGGTTGCTTCTCCCTTGGTTTCCTCCGGAAGATTATGAAAGGCACTTTCAATGATCTCATCAGTAATATTTTGCCTGATAAATTCAGCTTCCTGCTGCCAGGTATTTCGACCAGTATTCTGAATTAAGGACCTGTCTAATCCTAAAGCAGCTGTATTGAACCATGCAACATCATCCAGATCACTTCCATAAACCTCGAACTGGTTAGAAAACCCGCTCAGTGCTTTTAAACTTCCAAAATTAGCACCGTCATAATTAGAAAATACCTGGTCCCTATCCTTCGGAATCGGCTTAAAAATATAATTTCCGTTTCCGTTTTTTATTTTTGCCCAATTCCATCTGCTTTGATCACGATCCCAGTCGCCTATCAACATATCGAATATTCGTGCTCTTATATAGGCTCTTTCGTCTAGACTATTTCTTTGGTCCTTTCTTAAGGATTCTATCATTTCACTAGTGGAGACAATGTCCTCCGCCATTTCAAAAACCTTCTCCCCCTTCCAGCTTTCTCCCGGTCTTTCAACGATCATATAAATATCATCACCATGTTCTTCATTAAATTTGCCCAATGAGCTTTGCTTGGGTAAATAGAAGATTTTTGGATTCGTGTGAAGAAGGCTTGCCGCCTCGCTAAGTTCTGGAATAGCCAAAAAACCATAAGGATGTGCTGCAGTATAGAAATCCTGAATCAGCTTATCTGTCAAAGAATTCCTGAACTCTCCGTTAACAGGATCATTTCTTGTAGCGATATTCTGAAGCACACGAAGAGCTTTCTTTTGGACCTTTTTAAGCTCATATTCCCTGCCTTTCCCATCTGCTGCAATTAATTTTGGATTCTGGTCTTTAAATCCCTCACTTAATATTTTTAAACCTCCATATAAGGTGTCAAGATCAGCAACAGGTAGTTTTATATCCTTCTTATAAAGGTCAGCATATTTTTGACCCCAAATTGTCTTGTATTGTTTTTCCTTCTCCTCCTTATCATAAATAGAAGTAGTGATAGTAGACGGAAAATCTTCATTATAATTTTTTAACTCCTCAGGCTGCTGATTTTTTATTATTTCCTTCTGATATAAAAGCTTTGGCTTATTATGTTCATTCCCATAGAAACTTACCCATGAAGAACCGTCTTCAAAAATGTCCAGTACGGCAAAACCCTGACCGGGATAAGCAAAAAGTCCATCATTACTTAAAGTTGCATAAGAAGCTTTGGAACCTGAACCTGATACAATCTGCTTTACACCTTCATGTTCAATATATTGCAGAGAATGTTCGTGACCGGAAACAAATACTAAGTTTTTAGATCCCTGAGCGATTTTGGTAAGTCTTGTAACTAAAGATTTGTATCGATTATTCTGTGCGTCCTGAATAGAAACTCCTCCTGTTGTTCTGATTAAGGTGGCTAAAGATCCCAGAATAGGTAAAGGTATTTTTTTTTGAGAAGGATAGATATGACGGGTGAAAGTATACTGTCCTCCATGTACCCCGTTGGTGTAAAGCGGATGATGAAGCGCTACAATAATAGTCTTACCAGAATTCCTTCCTATCTCGGCAATCAATTGCTGGAACATGGCCTCCCGGGTATTTATCTTTCCGCAATTATCATTAATTCGAGGGTTATTATCCCAGTCTTCGAGATACCATTGTGAGTCAAGAACTATGAGCTGGATATTTTCTGAAATTGATATAGACTCCAAACCACATCCAATTTCAGGGCTCCAAATTAGTGTTTCATCAAAGTTTTCCTTTAAATATTCCTTTTCCCTCTCCAGTCCTTCCAGTTTTTCATTGTACCAGTCATGATTTCCGGGGATCACCACCACATTTCCTTCATAATTCTTTATAGCATTTAACTGAGCATCAATGCGGTATTCCGCAGCCTCTCGGTCTGGCGAAGATTCAGGAGGCATTCCGTCAGGATAAATATTATCCCCTAAAAAGATGGTATAATTCTGAGGTTTATGGACAGAGTCCAGGAAAGACCTAAAGGCTAAAAGACCTAAGGAGGTACCTCCCGGAGGGGAATATCCACCATCGCCAAGCAGGTAAATCGATTTTTCTATTTCTTTATTTCCTGGATAATTAAAATTAGATTCTGGCTCTCCTTCTCGGTATTTAGGATGTGATGATGAACAGGAGTAAATGAAGATTAATACTAATAAGCTAGCTATAAGTTTAACTTTTTTCATAGAAATCAATGGTCATTTTTTTTTGTAATTTGCCTATCCATCGTATAAACTATCGTATGAATAATCTTATTGAGAAAGCTGATAGATTTGTTGAAGAACTGTTTAAAGAAAAGCTACCCAATACCTACATATATCATAACTACCAACATACGCAGCGAGTAGTTAAAAGTACTAAAGAATTAATCGATAATTCCGAAATTAATGTTAAAGACAAAGAGGCTCTTATTCTGGCCGCATGGCTACATGACACCGGTTATATCCATGTTTATAAAGGTCACGAAAAAAAGAGCTGTGAAATAGCAGAATCATTTCTGAAAGATAATAATGCCACCCCGGAACTTATTGAAAAAGTAAAACAGTACATAGCCGCTACAAAGTTCTCCAATGAACCTACCTGTAAATGTGAAAAAATTATCCGGGATGCCGATTCTTCTCATTTCGGGAAAGAATATTTCGAAGAAACAAGCGAATTACTCAGGCAAGAACTGGAATTGCACAACATTAAGAATTACACCAACGCTGAATGGCTACAGGAAAACATAAGGGTCTTTACTGAAAAACATCAGTATTATACTGACTATGCTATCGAAAACTGGAAACCCAAGAAAGAGGAGAACCTTCTCGACCTGATAGGATCCAAGAACAAGCAGCAAAAGAAATTAAAAAAGGAAGAACATAAGGCCAGAATGAAGGCCAAATATAAGAATGATAATCCAGAAAGAAGTATCCAGACCCTCTTCAGGGTTACTTTGAGAAACCATATTAAATTAAGTGATATTGCAGATGCAAAGGCTAACATACTTTTATCTGTAAACGCGATCATCATCTCACTTGCCCTTGCCAATTTAATACCTAAACTGGAGGCCGCTTCCAATAAACATCTTTTGATACCCTCGCTCGTGCTGATACTCTTTAGTGTGGCTTCGATCATTTTATCCATAATGTCTACTAGGCCAAATGTTACCTCAGGAGAATTCACTAAAAAACAGGTTGAGGAAAGAAATGTGAACCTTCTATTTTTTGGGAATTATCATAAAATGCCCTTCGATCAGTTTAAATGGGCAATGAATGAACTCATAGAAGATAAAGATTACGTATATGAGATGCTAATGTTAGATCTCCACCTTTTGGGAAAGGTATTGCATAGAAAATACCTTCTTTTAAGGCTAACCTATACGGTGTTTATGATAGGGATAATAGTTTCAGTAATTGCTTTTATAATGGCTTTCTATCTAATGTAATTCATCCATCAGGTCTTCGTAGGTAATGGTCTCCTCTTTCTTATCATTATTAAGGGTGTAAAGGATATTTACCCGTATGGCTTTAAGACCTACCACGCCCTGAACATCCTCTAATTCTAGTAGTTCTATCTCCTCGCCTAGATACTTTTTGGCCTGGAGATATTTGATATATTGGAGATATTCCCGCTCATCGCTGCTCTGTGAATAGACAATTGTAATCTTTCCTTTTTGGGTTACACGTTCTTCGGTATCCTTAACATTCGCCTTATCTATTCTCTTTTTAATAATTTCATACCTAGCGTTATAAGTACCATCTACATCAAATTTTTTCTCGTCCATTCTATATCGTATGGACATAGTGCTATTATACACTAAAATTAATGAAGCTGCTTCGAGTTTTATAGGAGTTCTCTCCTGTAGCTGGTAAAATCGATTTTCCATTTCTATCATCGTACTAAGCTGCCATAATCTTAGATTAAAAAGGTAGACCTTGTTAAAAGGCCGTTTATTGGCCATGGAAGCACCAATGTAAATATTATGATCTACGCCATCCGTTTTATATCTTTCAAAATAATGAGGATAGATATCCTGGGCAAGAACCTGCTTTTTATCGATATACCTGGACATCGTCCTGTTGATCTGTTGCACGGTATCATCATACTTTTTTCGATGATTATAAACGATACCCGTTTCGGGATTTAATTTCTTCTTATAATCATCTACCAGCACCTGAATTTCGTCACTCTGCTTTTTAAGATGACTCATCAAAGGATTTACTTCCTTTTGAAGTAAATTGAAAACCTTTTGTTCACTGCTGGCATTCAATTTTTTCTCAAGCTCCTCTTTAAAATCAGAAATCCGATATTTAACCTGATCATAGATTGGAAGCTCTTCGATTTTATAAGCTTTATCTATAATATCAAGGATTAGGTCCAACTGGTCTAAAAGATCTTTCTTGATGGCTTTATTCCTGGCCTCAGATGAAGCCACAATATCAATCTGTCCATATAAAGGATATACATCTTTAAAGGAAATATCCTTGAAAGATGCCAGCCCGTCTTTGTCAAAATCTCTGATAAATTTTTTGGCTTCTTTTTCGAAGACCCAAAGAACACTTGGGTGAATAGAAGTACATTCACTTTGAATTACAGCTTTTACACGATTCTCGAATTCATTCCTGTTACGCTCCACGGTCGTAACTATATAAGGAAGAATATCATCAAGCTTGATAGCATTAATACTATTTAATTCGTTCTTCCTGTTGGAAACAAGCTCAAGTATTCCTAATAATTTCCCGTTTTTCGCAATTGGGGCTAGAAGACAGCTTTTTACATTGTTCTTTTTAAGATTTCTGGCCAGAAGATCATTATTTTTTTCGGCATAATCATCAACATTCGATATAGTAAAATATGAGTTCTCCTCTATAAGCTTATTAAAACCCTCTTCACAAATGCCTGTATCGCAATCGTTGGCTATCTCTTTGTCAAGAATAAAACTGCTTGTACTTTTATTGTCCATACGCTCAAAGATCATTTCCCGCCTGTTAAAAACCGTAAAACCAACTCTGAGATCAGGAATCTTATAAATGGATTTAAATATTTCTTCTAATTTTCTTAACTCCTCTTCCTCATTAACTTCTTCGAACAATAAGGTCGTTTTAAGTTCTGAGATAGCATCATCTATAGTCACATCGGTTAGGTTTACTATAGTAAAACCTTTGAAAATATAACTTTTAGGAGGTATCTTTTCCTTCCAAAGCTCGATTTTTTCTACATTCTGAACTAAAAGATCAACGTCCTTCTCAGTAATCTTTGGGGCATCTTTTTTGGCTATAATTTCAACAAAATCGGCATTCATGGCGACCCGGTAATGTTTTTTAATTCCATTTTCATCTGGAATATCATAATACAGAGGCCTCGATATATCAACATTAAAGTTATAATAATGTTTAAGGATTTGAATGCAAGCGATAATATAAACAGTATCCTCGTCAATATTCCGTAATCGTAAGTTGTAATCCTTACCGGCATTTTCAAGGATCTGCTTCATCCGCTTCGAAGTATTGAAAAGGATATTATGAAAAGGCACCGAACCAGCCTTTATTTCATTATTAGTAAGTATTGTTGGAAAAAGATCTTCCAAAAGAACCTTAATGGGTTCTTCGTACTTTTCCAATAATGCAGGATCCTCAAAGCCTTCCTTAAGTTCAGGGAAATCTGAAATGTGTTCCAGAACTTTTTTAACATAGTCTCTGGAAACTCCACTTTCTATGTTACCCACCTGTTTTTCATACTGCTCTATAACCTTATGAAAACTGATCCGGATATCAAGAGGAAACTCTTTTATATTCTCTAAACTCTGCATTATTAAACCTTAATTTACGGTAAAATTAAATTTTAAAAAAAGTCCGTGGCAAGCCTCAGTTTTAATTAACAATATTTTATAAATATTAGGCCTAAAGCAGAAGGAGTTCTTTATTTTTGTGGAAAATTTAAATTAAAATGAGAAAAACAATAATTCTAATTTCAGCATTAATGCTTATGCTTACTGGCTGCGAAGAGGATAAGGGATATTATTTAGCCGGGGAAATTGAAGGCATGGAGGACGGAAAAAAGGTCCTTATTGCAGAGATCGATTCGCAAACAAGAGCTCCTAAGGTTATAGATACTGCAATTGTGCAGGATGAAAGATTTGAAATCGATCTTGAAGAAAGAGAAGTTCCCAATCTGAGTTTTTTAAATATAGAAGGGACGAATGGAAATGTAGTTTTTATTTCAGAAAATCAAAGAATAGATTTCAAGATAAATAAAGACAGCATCATGGATACGCAGGTAATGGGTGGTAGAGAAAATAAGGCCTTGAGCGAATATATGGATCACCTTAAAGAACTTAACCAAAAGTTAATGCCGTTGCAAAAAGAAATGACCATCGCTGTGAGGGAAAGAAATACTGAAAAGATAAAGGAGTTGCAGGAAGCCGAATTGGAGATTAAGGAAAATGACAAGAACGTTAAAGAGGAGTTTTTTAATAGGTATACAGATTCTTTTTTATCTATCATGCTTCTTAATGACATGGCAAATCTAAAAATGCATAGTGCCGCCGAGATAAGGGAGATGTACGAAAAGATCCCGGAATACCTTAAGAATACACCTCTTGCCGAAACTTTAGAAACGAATCTTGAAAGATTAAGTATAGCCGAAGTTGGTACAAAAGCTCCTGAATTTTCGGCTCCCACTCCTGAAGGGGAAGAACTTTCTTTAAGCGAAAATCTCGGAAAAGTAACGATTGTAGATTTCTGGGCTGCATGGTGTAAACCATGTAGGGTTGAAAATCCTAACCTGGTAAGGACCTATAACAAGTACAAAGATCAGGGATTAAATATAATAAGTGTTTCTCTTGACCGACCCGGACAGAAGGATAAATGGGTTGAGGCTATAAAAGAAGACAACCTTGGACAGTGGGACCATGTTTCCAATCTTCAGTTCTGGAATGATCCAATAGTTAGTAAATATGGCATAAATGCCATTCCTGCAACATTTATTCTGGATGAAAACGGGGTAATAGTTGCCAAGAACCTAAGAGGTGAAGAACTCACAAATAAGATTGGTGAATTATTAAATTAATTCATCAGTAAAAAAATAAGAAAAGCGCCCTTTGGCGCTTTTCTTATTTTAGTTCGAAAGCTACATTCACCTTGATCTTTATTTCCAATTCCCCCGGCGCAATGTTATGCTGCTGCTCCTTAGAAGCACCAATATCCATAGCTTCACTCATTCTGTAAACAGGTTGAACACTGTTATATTCCATTTCACTAATGGAAACAGCTTTTCCAATTTCCTGGCCTAGTGGTTGTGTTAATTGTTTTGCTGTTTCCTGGGCATCAAGTACAGCCTTTTCCCTGGCCAACTTCTCATATTTCTCCATCTCAGAGGAACGAAACTCAATGCCATCTATTCTATTCAAGCCATTTTCCAATAATCCCCTCATTATTTTCTCATATTCATTCAATTCATGTAAAGTAATCGATATGGCCTGATTTGCGACATAAGAATAGGTCTTTTCGTTATAATCATAGCGTTTGTTAAGGTTTACATAATCTGTTTGAATATCTTCTTTTTTGATTCCTTGTGATCTCAAATATTTAATCACATCATTAACTACCTTATCGTTTTGGGACTTCACACTCGCTGCAGATGAACCCTCATGTTCTATCCTGGATTTTATTAATACCTCATCAGGTTGAACTTTTACGACTCCTTCGCCACTTACAGTTACCAGAGAACGTTGCAAATTTTCCTGCGCTATCACAGAAGTTCCTAAAAGGAATAAAAAAATAAATGCTATATTTTTCATAATTATGGTTTAAAGTTGATGGTTAAATACCAAGAAGAATACCAAATTAGATTCTTCCAGTTCTTTGTAGAAAAAAAAGTATAACTATAGGAATAGCAAGAAGAATTACCATAAGCAAATGACTTTGAAAGACCCAGGGTGCAAAAAGCATCGTTAAAAGGTAACCGCCTGTAGCTCCTCCAAAATGTGCATCATGTCCTATATTATCAGATCTCTTCTTCATTCCGTAAATAGTGTATAATAGGTAGCCTATACCAAATACATATGCGGGCACCGGTATTACAAAGAAAAGGCCCAAGGTCATGTCCGGTTGTAGCAGGATTGCAGAATAAAGTATCCCCATTACGGCACCACTGGCTCCTACGGCAGTGTAACCATAGTCATCCTTATGGAAATAATAGGAAAGCAAGTTACCTAAGAGCAGACTTCCTAAATAAATCACCAGGAATGCTACTGAACCCAACCCGTAAATAACCACATTAGCGAAAAAGTATAATGTTAGCATATTCACTAAAAGATGGGTCGTATTTACATGTAAAAACCCAGATGTAAAAACCTGGAATTTTTTTCCTGATTTTATATCTGAAATATCAAATTTATACTTGTTGAAAAATGTCTGATCCTGAAAACCTTTGTAAGAAATGATAACATTAACGGCAATAATGATTATTGTTATCAGGCTTAATTCTCCCATATTTGCTAAAGTTTAATTTCAAATATACCATATATTTGCTGAAAGAATTTTTATGCAAGGATTAGTTTTCTGGTTAGTTTACCCTATCCTGTGGCTTATTTCCATTTTACCTTTCCCATTATTTTACGCGGTTTCCGATGTGGTTTTTTTTATCGTATACAAAATAGCCGGATATCGTAGAAAAACAGTTACTGAAAATCTTAAAATGGTATTTCCTGATAAATCAAAAAATGAGATTGCGGGAATTAGAAGGAAATTCTATAAACATATGTGCGATATGTTTTTAGAAATGATAAAGAGCATTTCAATTTCAGAAAAGGAACTTAAAAAACGCTATACTTTTACCAATCTAGATTATCTAAGGAAACTTGAAGCCAAGGATAAAAGCATCATCATAATGTGTGGACATTACGCGAGTTATGAATGGATGTTTGCTTTACAATTACATGATCTAAAATTTGAATCCTACGGTATTTATAAAAGGATAAGCAATAAATACTTCGATAAGTTGATCAGGAACATCAGGGAACGCTTCGACGCTCATTTGATATCTACCTATGAGGCAACAGAGAAAATAAGATATAACGAAGAAACAGGAGTGCTGGGAAATTATGCCATGATCGCAGATCAGTCTCCAAAGATCAGAAGGGCGAAACACTGGATTCATTTTATGGGAATAAGAGTACCAGTATTCGAAGGTTCAGACAGGCTAGCCAGGAATTTGGATATGAGTGTGGTTTATCTGCACGTTGAAAAAATTAAAAGAGGTTATTATCGAGCAAAATTTGTTCCGATCACTGAGAATGCTATACAAGAGCCCAAATATTTTATTACGGAAAAATTTATTTCCTTATTAGAAGAACAGATAAAGGCTAAACCAGAATATTATTTATGGACCCATAAACGATGGAAACATCGCAATGAGCCCATTCCTTCCAATGCAGAGATTATTAATTAAGAGATAATATCTTCTATTTCCTTAATCATTTTATCTGCTAGTTCATCGGCCTCTTTTTGTGACTTAGCTTCGGTATAAATTCGAATAATAGGTTCAGTATTAGATTTTCTAAGGTGAACCCAGTTTTCGGGAAAGTCGATCTTAACACCATCTATGGTGGAAATATCCTGATCCTTATGTCTTTTCTCAATAGCTTTTAATATTCCATCGACATCCAGATCTGGAGTTAATTCTATTTTATTTTTACTCATAAAATAGGAAGGGTATTCTTTTCTAATTTCAGATACCTTTTTGTTTTTCTCTGCCAGGTAGGTTAGGAACAATGCAGTCCCAACTAAACTATCCCGACCATAATGTGACTCAGGATAGATAATCCCACCATTACCTTCACCTCCTATAACCGCATTAGAGTCCTTCATTAACTGAACTACATTAACCTCACCAACGGCGCTTGCTTTATAACTTCCACCGTGTTTCTCAGTAATATCACGAAGTGCCCTGGATGATGAAAGGTTGCTCACAGTACTTCCAGGAGTTTTGGAAAGAACATAATCTGCACACGCAACTAAAGTATATTCCTCACCGAACATTTCTCCTTTCTCATCTATAAAGGCAAGACGGTCCACATCTGGATCGACTACTATTCCAAAATCCGTTTTCTCTTTCGCAACAAGCTTACAGATATCAGTTAAATGCTCTTTTAAAGGTTCTGGATTGTGCGGGAAATGACCATTTGGTTCACAATAAAGCTTTATTACCTCTACTCCCATCTTCCTTAAAAGCGCTGGTATTGCGATACCACCACTGGAATTAACACCATCTACTGCGACTTTGAAATTAGAATTTCTAACCTTTTCAACATCTACAAGTTCAAGTTTCAATACTTCATCTATGTGCTTTTCTATATAATTTTCAATCACAGAGATCTTTCCCAGGTCATCCACTTCTGCGAATTGATAATCATCGCTCTCCGCTATTTTAAGGATCTTCGCGCCAGCATCTCCATCTAAGAACTCTCCTTTATTATTAAGCAGTTTTAAGGCATTCCATTGTTTAGGGTTATGGCTGGCAGTGAGAATGATTCCTCCATCAGCTTTTTCCATTGGTACAGCAATTTCAACCGTTGGAGTTGTAGAAAGTCCAATATCCACCACATCAATTCCCAGACCTATTAAGGTATTCATTGTCAGCTCCTGGATCATCTTTCCTGAAATACGGGCATCTCTTCCTACAACCACCTTCAGTTTCTCCTTCTTATATTCATTTTTAAGCCAGGAACCATATGCGGCTGCAAATTTTACGGTGTCAATAGGGGTTAAATTATCTCCTGTCTTTCCACCGATTGTACCCCTAATTCCAGAAATAGACTTTATTAAGCTCATCTATAGTTTTAATTTTTTTATGCTAGCAGCAAATATAAATGGTATAGTTGCTACCCTCCAAAACTTAACAAAAATTAACCCTCCTGATCGATAATTTGTATCTTCCCATAATGAACTTTCTGGCACACATTTATTTATCCGGCGATGAGGATCTGGTGAGAATTGGCAATTTTATGGCAGACTCTATAAAAGGGAAAAAATATTTGAAATATCCCAAGCCCATGCAAAAGGGAATCATCCTTCACAGGGCAATAGATTATTATACCGATACCCATCCAATAGTCAGGGAAAGTACCCAGAGACTATTCCCTAAATATGGGCACTACAGCGGTATCATCGTTGATATTTTTTATGATCACTTTCTGGCCGCGAACTGGGAAAGGTATTCTGATACTCCCTTGGAAAATTATACTCAAGAATTTTACAGGTTGTTAGAAGAAAACTTCGACCTGCTTCCTCCAAAGGTGAAAAACTTCCTTCCTTTTATGATCAATGATGACTGGTTATTGAGCTATGCTAACATGGAAGGAATAGAGCAGGTATTATCAGGTTTAAACCGAAGGACCGGTAGGAAATCAGGAATGAATAAGGCCACCAAGGAACTAAAGGAATTCTATCCGGAATTTAAATCTGAATTTGAAAGATTTTTCGAAGAATTGATAGTATTCAGCAAAAATAAACTTGAAGAAATAGAAAAGGAATAAAAAAAGACCGGTAATAATTACCGGTCTCACCAAATTATAATAACTAACTCAAATTAATTATTTTACAAATCTCCATCTACCATCGATCAATTCCACCTCTTTTAGGTGTGGTCCTTTTTCAACATACCATTTATCATCCTTCCTAAGAACTGTAACACCTTCAATTGTATAATACTCACCATTTATGTAAGTAGTAGGAGTAGGCTCTGGCTCCGTCGGTTCAGGCTCTGTTGGCGCAGGTTCAGTGGTTTCCGGCTCGGAAGGATCTGGTTCAGTTGTTTCAGGTGTAGTTACCGGCCCGGGATATATAACT